>NZ_JBEYBS010000031.1:0-1188 GCF_040632375.1 Streptomyces sp. NPDC019396
ATCCACGGCCGCGACTGACGCTTCCCCATGTTGAAACCAACGAGCATCCGAACCGAAAGTCACATGATCAACAACTTCTGTTAGGACCTCTTAGCGCACCGCGATCTCCAGCAGCGGTTCGTCCCCTGCGAGTACCTCGGCGCCTGCGACCGTAAGCCGCCAGCGGCGGATGTGCTCCGACAGCGGCATGCCCGCGAGCACCGCGAATATTCGGCGCAGGTGGTACTCCGAAGTAGCTGCGATACGCCCCAGTTCGGCCGCGTCGATGGTCAGGTCGAGGCGCTGCTCGATGTACTCCCGAGCCTGATTGGGCCGTTCCAGCCCTCCCGGTTCCCCTCCACTGGCCGTCCGGCTGATTGCCCGTCTGCGCTCGTCACGGCAGCAGTCACCCCTGAACCCGACATCCCGTGCCAGATCCGGTCGGGTGGTGTCGCAAGGGCCGGAAGAGGAACAGACGGCCCCCTGCTGCGACGTCGAGGCATCAAATGTCTCGCGCGACTGACAGGGAGCCTCGCCTGCTCGATTCCCTTGGGCATCACCAGGCCTGGCGGCCCGCGCTCATGCGGCCGGTGACTTCCTCGGCGTGACGCAGGACCGCCAGGCGGTGCTGCGCCTGGCGGTCCTGCTGCTGTTGCAGCGATGGGGCATGAGGTTCTCCGTAGTGTTCGGAAACCCCAGGTGTCAACAACGTCCGGCAGTCCTATACCTAGCTCGCCGCGGCGGCGTCTCGCGGACCGGTGTGAGGCCGGCCCTTGTACGGACGATGCCGCGACGCGATCCTCACGGTCACCGGCTCACTCTGCGCCGTGGCGCCGTTCCTACCAGTGGCAACAGCGACGAAGGTGTGGCTGCCGTGGGTATCCGCAACGCGCCCCCGACATGTCCAGTCTCCATCGGAGTGGACGGTCGCCGAGCAGACGACTCGCCTGCCTTCGACGACGGAGATCCGGTCGCCGACCCCACCGGTTCCGGCAAAGGACACCGTGCACCCTCCACGACCTGTCCGCTCCGGTCCGTTCGGCCGATTCCATCGGCAGCCCGTGAGCGTCGTTCCGTCTGCGGGACTGGTGATGACCGGCGTCCTGGGGGATGCGGTGTCGATGGTGATGGTGATGGGGTCGCCTTCGGTGGTGTTGCCTGCGGCGTCTCGCGTGGTGGGGAGGATGGTGTGTTGGCCGTCTGCGAGGG
>NZ_JBEYBS010000031.1:1286-64858 GCF_040632375.1 Streptomyces sp. NPDC019396
TGAGGGTGTGCTGTCGATGGTGATGGTGATGGGGTCACCGTCGGTGGTGTTGCCTGCGGCGTCTCGCGCGGTGGGGAGGATGGTGTGTTGGCCGTCCGCGAGGGCGGTTGTCGGGGTGCAGGTCCATTCGCCGTTGGCGTCGACGGTTGCGGTGCAGATGGTGGTGCCGGACTCGGTCAGCGTGACGGTTTCCCCGGCGCCGCCTGTGCCGGCGAAAGCGGGTGTGCTGTTCGTGAGCGTCGTTCCGTCTGCGGGACTGGTGATGACCGGCTTTGTGGGGGGCACGGTGTCGATGGTGATGGTGATGGGGTCGCCTTCGGTGGTGTTGCCTGCGGCGTCTCGCGTGGTGGGGAGGATGGTGTGTTGGCCGTCTGCGAGGGCGGTTGTCGGGGTGCAGGTCCACTGGCCGTTGGCGTCGACGGTTGCGGTGCAGATGGTGGTGCCGGACTCGGTCAGCGTGACGGTGTCCTCGGCGCCGCCCGTGCCCGCGAAAGCAGGCGTGCTGTCAGCCAGGACGCTGCCGTCGGACGGACTGGTGATGGCCGGGGTGGTGGGCAGATCGCGGACGATGATGGGAGCGGTGTCGATTGCCGGAGTCACCCCTTCGGTCGTGGTCGTCGCGTTCACATCGATCGTGTACGTGCCGGGAGTGGCCGCAACCCTGCTGTCGAAGTGGAGCGTGATGCTAGCTCCGCCGCCTACCGCAAAGGGGCCCGACCAGGTCAGTGTCTGACCGGAAATGACCGGGTCATTCGTCGTAGCTCCGGTTGTCGTCCCGGTTTGGTAGGAGAAGCCCGATGGAAGGGATACCTCGATGGTGCTGATGTCCGCGCTGAAGTTGTTGGGATTTTCGATCTCGACGGTGTAGCCGTTGATGGCGCTGGGCGGTGATTCCGGCTCGTCCGCTGATGCGGTCGCCGCTAGCGGCACGGTACCCGTGGGGGAGAGGGCTGTCGTCCACTCGAAGGTGGCATTTTCGCTGCTCGGGAGGTTCACCGGCCAACTGAGCCCCACACCGTTGTCGATGAGCTGGCCGCAGCGGCAGGTGTTCGGCAGCGGCTGCCCGGCCGTAGCCAGGTCGTATCCCTCGAAGTAGTAGCCTTCGATGTACGAGTTGCCACCTGTGCGTGGCAGTAGGGCCTCAATACGGCTGCCAGGATCCGGCGACGTGCTGCAAGCCGCGCCGGAGCCGATGACCCGACCATACCCGGCGTCGCTGTCTCCCAAGTAGCAGTCCCCTACGGTGTAGATGTAGCCGACTTGCTGGATTCCCGAGTTGTTCTGGACGGCAACGCTCGTGTCGTAGCTTTCCTCTCCCACCACATAGGTGTCGGTCTGGGTGAGAGTTACGCCTGAGCCAGCTCCGACAACGGTCACCAGACGGTACGGATCTGCTGCGGTGCCTGTGCCCGTGGGTCCTGTTTGGCTCACCGCTGTGTAGGGGGTGCTGAGGAATCCGTACGAGGTCCCGTTCAGGGCGATCATCGTTCCGCAACTGTCGCCGCCGTACCAGGCGGGGTTGGTGTCGTCACGATGCTTGACGAAACACTGCAGTTGCGAATTGGTGTCGATACGCGTCAGCGGACCACTTGAGTCGATGGGCGCTGCTTGTGCGGTGGAAATCTGCGGAACCAGAAACAAGAGGATGGTAAAGATGAGTACATGACAAACTCTTGACCAATTCGCAGGCCTCTGTGAGGCAATCGGGAGATTGGTATGTCTGGGGGAATGCACTGCACTTCCTCTCCGTCGAGTGGTTGACTCATCGTTATACGGTGAAGGGGCAGTGATTGCGGTCCTGTATAACGAGCCGCAGCGGTTGTTGTCTACATTCCCCTGATTCGCTCTAAAGAGGAAAAATAGGGTAGTAAGTAGACCTTACCCCAGGGCTCATCGGCGACTGGCTTCCCCGTCGGGTTTGACGGGTGCGTTCCAATTTCACGGTTCGCCGGCCACTGCGCCTCATCTCGTTTCGGACCTGGCGCAGGAGTCGGTTTTGTTTCGACGCATCAGATGAACGGCGCGCGCCTTGTCAAGTCGGCTTCGGAACACGTACCCGGAGTCCCTTCCGCATCGAGTCGGCGCGACAGGCTGAGATGGATGTCGTGGACCGGCGCCGGCACCACGACCTGGAGCGAACCGGGCACGGACGGAGTGCTGTCCATCACCCGGGACCCCGGTTCCCAGTGCCTGGTCAACTTGTCCACGCCCCCATTCCGTTGCCTGAACACGAACGGGTACTGCTGTCCAGCATCCTCATCCGGGACGGATTCCTGCCGCACGACGCCACGGCGTGGCTCGCGGACCGATGACGGCGTTCCCGGTGCCCCGACTCTGTGCGCCGGTCAGGGGACCGAGCGCGGGTCCGGGGCCCGGAACGCCCTTCCCGGCCTGAGCCGCGGTCAGAATGCCGGACAGAGCAACCGGCGGACGGGGAGGGAGAATGACCGACACATCCGAGGCGGCCCCGTCGCCCGGTCGTACCTTCTTCGGGCATCCGCGTGGCCTGTCCACCCTCTTCCTGACCGAGATGTGGGAGCGGTTCAGCTACTACGGCATGCGCGCCCTGCTCGCCGTCTATCTCGCCGCACCGGTGAGCGAGGGCGGCCTCGGTTTCCCGGAGAACACGGCCATCGCGATCTTCAGCGTCTATCTCTCGATGGTCTATCTGCTGACGCTCCCCGGTGGCTGGGTATCCGACCGCTTCCTCGGCCCGCGGAAGTCGGTGACCATCGCCTGCGTCATCATCATGGTTGGCCACTTCCTCCTTGCCGTGCCCACCGAGGGATTCTTCTTCGCCGGACTCCTCTTCGTCGCCATCGGCTCCGGCCTCGTCAAGGCGAACATCTCCACCATGGTGGGCCACCTCTACGTGGGCGCACTGGAATGGCGCCGTGACAGCGCCTTCACCATCTTCTACATGGGCATCAACCTCGGTGCCTTCTTCGCCCCGCTGGTCATCGGCACCATCGGTCAGAAGGTCGGCTACCACCTCGGGTTCGCGGTCGCCGGCGTCGGCATGGCCATCGGCCTGGTGCAGTACCTCGTCGGACTCCCCTCGCTGAGTCCGCACAGCGATGTCGTCCCGGCGCCCATGGACGCGGAACACCGGGCCGCCCTGGTGAAGAAGGGGCTGTTGTGGCTGCTGGCGCCCGTCGTCTTCTACCTCGTGGTCGGGCTGTCAGGCCACTACACGATCGACTGGGTGGTCGTGCCACTGACGGTCATCGGCCTGGTGTTCCCCGCATGGACGCTGATCCGAATCCGCAGGGACCCGGAACTGACTCCCCCGGAGCGGCAGCGGATGACGGCGTACGTATGGCTGTTCGTCGCCGCGGCGATCTTCTGGATGATCTACGACCAGGGCGGCTCGACGCTCAACATCTTCGCGGACCGCGACACCGACACCGAGTTCGCCGGGATCGACTTCCCGTCCAGCTGGTTCCAGTCGCTGAATCCCCTGTTCATCATGGCCCTGGGCCCGGTCTTCGCCTGGCTCTGGCAGTGGCTCGCGAGACGCCACAAAGAACCCTCCACACCGGCCAAGTTCGCCGTGGGGCTCATCCTGGTCGGACTTTCCTTCGCCGTCTTCCTCCCGGCGTTGACGGCGGCCGCGGACGGCAGCCTCGTTTCCCCGATGTGGCTGGTCGCCATCTACCTGGTGCAGACGGTCGGTGAACTGTGCGTGTCACCCGTCGGCCTGTCCGTCACCACCAAGCTCGCACCGGAGAAGTACGGCAGCCAGATGATGGGCGTGTGGTTCCTCGCGGTGACCGCGGGCGACTGTGTCACCTCGCTCGCCTCGCTTGCCGGCGCCGACCTGAACGGCCGCCCGTTCGTCGTCGCGGAGGTCGTCGTGGCGGTGCTGGTCGGCGCGCTCATCCTGCTTTTCCGCAAGAGGATCAGCCGCATGTTCGTAGGACACCACTGAAGGAATTCGACACGGAGGAGAGCTGACCAGAGTGCTGAACAGCGGTGGGTGCCCGGCCAGGACCAGAGGCGCCTTCGCGGCCGCACTGCTGCTCGCCGGATTGGCGGTCACCGCGTGCGGCGGTGAGGGCGAGGCCGACACGGGCGGCAAGGTCACGGTGGTCTACGACGATTCCGCGAGCCCGCCGAAGGACCGGCAGGCGGTAGCCGTGATCCGGAAATCACGCGTGCTCGAGCAGGTCGCCGACTGGGTGAGCACCGCGGTCGCCCTCCCGCATGACCTGGCCGTGAAAGTCACCGGCCAGGTCCCGCCGGGGGTCACGGACGCGGTCACCCAGCCCGACGGCAGGACGATCTACGTCCCGCCGCAGTTCCTGCGGCAGATCCAGGAGGTCCTGGGCAACGTGGTGAAGACCGTCAAGCGTCCAGCGCTCCTCCCCGAAGCCGACTACAACGCCGACGACCTGACCGCCCAGTCGACCCAGTTCGTCTTCGGCCACGAGATGGGCCATGCCCTGCAACGCCAGCTCCTGCTCGCGAACCTCGGCCTCGAGGAAGACGCCGCGGACGGGTTCGCGTCCTTCTACACCGTCAACGAGGTGGGACCGGGCCCGTCGCTGGCAGCCGCGCTGCTCTTCGACGAGCTCGCCCGCGATGAGGGCGCACTGACCCTGGAAGGGCTCTCGAGCGACCATCCCGTCACACAGCAACGCGTCTTCCACTTCCTCTGCTACCTCGAGGGGAGCGACCCCGGGAAGTACCACGGTCCGCTCGTCGGCACCGGATACCTGCCGAAGACCCGTGCCCCGTTGTGCCCGCAGGCGTGGGCGATGCTGGACTACGGCTGGTGGACCCAGCTCGCGCCGCACTTCAGCAGGGCGTTCAAGGACGAGGGCGACGAGGAGCAGCGGGACGCACAGGCGCATCTGATCGCAGAGACCAAAGCCTTCGCGGAGCAACTCGACAAGCTCCGCACCGGGCAGGCACAGGCCGAATAGCGAGCCCGCTTCGAGCCCCGGAGAAGATGAGTACGACTACTCACGCCCGGCAGCGCCCGGCCACCGACGATGAAGTCACCATCGTCCGGACCGGAGATCGCCCGTGCTCAGCAGCATCGCCAACGTTCTGGTGCCCGCTTTCGGCCGCCTGTCGGTGACGTCCGATTCCGGCGTCGCAGTCGCCCCGGGCAGCATTGTCGCCGCGAACCACACCTCGCTCGCCGACCCCGCCGTCGTGCTCGCCGCCCTGCACCGTCTCGGAACCGAACCGGTCGTCATGGCGACCGCGGGCCTGTGGCGTGTCCCCGGGCTCGGCCGCGCGCTGATCCGTGAAGGACACATCCCGGTGCACCGGGGCGACCGTCGGGCCGCCGCCTCGCTCGCCCTGGCCGTACAGGCCGTCGAGCGGGGGCGGTGCCTCCTCATCTACGCCGAAGGCGGCCTGCCGCACCGGAAGGACGCCGCAGAGGCGGCTCCAGGCGACTTCCGCAGTGGTCTGGCCAGGCTCGCCGAGCTCACCGGCGCACCGGTCGTGCCGGTGGGCCAGGCCGGCGCCCGCAGGATCACCTCAGGCAGCCTGCTGAAGCAGCTAGCCGGTCTGGCGACGGCCCCCGTCCGCCGGCCGGACCTGCACGTCCACGTCGGCGCGCCGCTCACGCTGACCGGTAGTCGAGCCGCCTGTACTTCTCAGGCCCGCGCCGCGGTAACCACTGCCTGGCGCACGGCAGCCGCGCACCTTGGCGAGTGTGCCGCGCTCGCCGCCTGGCCCTCGGCGCCTGCGGGGACCAGGCCCTCATCCGGTGAGACCCGCACCGTGGACTCCCCGCCTTCGTGTGCGGGCTGACGGTCGACGCACGCCCGGCCCAAGATCGTGGGGAAGGGCCCCGGTCCGTGGACGGCGGATTTCGACGCGCCCACCGGCGAGGGACTTCTGGGGTCGGTCAGCAGCCACGGAGAAGGCCTGAGCAACAGCGGGACGGTATACGGACCGGTGCCCGGTGCCGCGGCCAGGAGAACGCGCGACCAGCGCAGCGCGGCTGACGATGAACCATGGGCGCATACAGGCGGTCCGGTACCGTCGATCATCAATACCTCATAACCCGCCATCAGTGCCAAAGAGGCGCGAATCAGCCTCAGGGCAGCAGAAGACGTCGCACGGGCGAAGACTTGATGAAGCTGAAGAGGGTCCATGGTCGTACGGAGGAAAGCGTCCGACACCGCACAGCCGCTGATGCGGTTCGCCGGGGCGGTTGCGGTGTCGATCGCCATGATCGCGCCGACCATGGCGGTGGCGCTCAACGGGGTTGGCGCCGCGCAGACGGTCGGCAGGGCCGTGCCGATCGCCTTTCTGCTCGCCACCGTGGGCGTGGGGCTGGTCGGATATGCTTTCGTTGCTCTGTCTCGCCTCGTTCATCATGCGGGCTCCGCCTATGCCTTCACGGGCATCACGCTCGGCCCCCGCGCCGGGTTCATCAGCGGGTGGGCCCTCCTCGGGGCGTATCTGATGTACGCGGCCGGTGTACTGGGCGCTTTCGGGTTCCTCATCGGCCGCCTCGTCCAGCAATGGGGAGGGGAGACACCCTGGTGGGCCGCGGCGCTGTGCGCCGCGGTGGTGTCATTTCTGATCGTCCGGCGACGGGTGGGCCACGTGGCCCGCGTGCTCCTGGGAGCGGAAGCCCTGTCGGTCGGACTGATCATCGTGCTGATCGGGGCCGTGTTCGTCAGGCTTGCGACCGGCACGGCACCTGCCGGACTATCGATCAACGCAGAGCCGTTCTCCCTGCCGCCCCACGTATCGGCCCATCAGGTCGCACTCGCATCGGTGTTCGGCTTCCTCTCCTTCGCCGGTTTCGAAGGTGCGGCTGCACTGGGCGAAGAGACCGCCGACCCGCGGCGCAACATCGGCCGTGCCATTCGTTGGTCGGTCCTGATCGCGGGAGCGCTCTTCGTCGTCGCCATGACGGCGCAGATTCTGGGATTCGGTGCCGACGAGGCGGGGGTCGCCGCATTCATCCGCTCCGGCAGTCCTCTGAATGTGCTGGCCGACCGTTATCTAGGTTCTCCCATGGGAGACATCCTCATCGCCGGTGCGGTCGTCAGCGCCTTCGGCTGCGCATCGGCCATGATCACGGCGGCATCCCGGCTGCTCTTCGCATTCTGCCGGGAAGGGCTGGGGCCGGCCCCACTCGCGCGCTGGTCAGCAGGCGGGGTACCGGGACCGGCTCTGACGGCCACCACGGCGGCGGCATGTGTGGCGGTGGGGTGCTACGCCGCCGCTGATGTCTCCGGCGAGGACATGTACTTCGCCCTCGGCGCCATGGGCACCCTGTGCCTGCTCGTCTCCTACGCACTGGTCAATGCCGGTGCCCTGCGATGGCTGTGGGCCGGCGGGCCACGCACCCCGCGCGCTGCCTTGGGAGTGTTGCCGATCGCGGCGCTCTGCGTTGTTGGCTTCGCCCTCCTCAGCAGTGTGTGGCCAGTGGCCGGATCCCCTGAGTTCTTCGTTCCCTGTGCGGCGGCAGCGTGGCTCGCGTTCGGTCTGATCGCCGTCGTACTCCGGCCCGGCCAGGTCACTGCTTCGGGCGTCCGTCTCCTGCGTCGACAACAGCCGATTCGAGCTTGGCAGGATACCGGCGGCCCCACCGGACAACCCCCCAACCGGCAAGGAGAGGGCTCAGAGGAATAACCCCGACCCCTTCGCAGCCCAGCTCCGCCGGCACCGGCCTGCCCGACCCGGGCAGGCCGGTGCCGGCAGCCCTCTTCGTACAACACCACTGAGCCTTCGACTGCGGCCCAGGCACGGGCACCCCCGGCAGGGATCCTCAGACCGCCGCGGCTTCGGGTTCGTCCAGCCCGTCCCCGCGGCGCCTCGGCAACACCACCCGGAACACGGTGCGGCCCGGGCGGCTGGTGAGCTCCACGCGGCCCCCGTGCGCCAGGGTCACCGCGTGGGCGATGGCGAGCCCCAGCCCGGTGCCGCCGGTGCTCCGTGAGCGGCCGTCGCCGCCGGAGCGTACGAAACGCTCGAAGATCTCCGTCCGTAGTTCCTGGGGCACACCGGGGCCGTCGTCCGCCACCAGGAACTCCACCTCGTCCCCGGCGCCTTCACCGACGCCGAGCCGGACCGCGACCTCGGTGCCGGCCGGGGTGTGGGTGCGGGCGTTGGCGAGGAGATTGGTCAGCACCTGCTGCAACCTCCGCTCATCACCGCGTACCACCACGGGTTCCTCCGGAAGGTCCAGCACCCAGCGGTGGCGCGGTCCTGCGGCCTGGGCGTCGCTCATCGCGTCCAGCACCAGCCGGGTCAGGTCCACCGACTCGTCCGCGAGCGGCCGGCCTGCGTCCAGCCTGGCGAGCAGCAGCAGGTCGTCGACCAGCTCGCCCATCCTGGCCGCCTCGCACCGCACCCGGTCGAGCGAGTGGCGCACCTTCTCGGGCACCGGCTCCGGATGCCGCAGGGCGAGCTCCGCGTGCCCGCGGATCGAGGCGACGGGAGTACGCAGCTCGTGACTGGCATCGGCCGCGAACCTCCGCAGCCGTTCCTCACTCGCGTGCCTGCGGGCCAGGGACTCCTCGACGTGCCGGAGCATCCGGTTGAACGCGTCACCGACCCGGCCCACCTCGGTACGCGGATCGGTGTCGGGAACCTTCGGCGGCATGGCGACCTCACCTCCCGCGAGCGGCAGCTGGGCGACACGGGAGGCCGTGGCAGCCACTCGGTGCAGGGGGCGCAGAGAGAGCCGCACCCATGCGGCGCCGGCGAACCCGGTGAGCAGCAGGGCCGCACCGAAGACGATCGCCTCCACGAGCCGGAGCTGGTCAACGGTGTCCTGGACGGGCTCCACTGGCAGCCCTGTGATCAGCACGTCTCCCGCAGGCCCGGGCACACCGATCACCCGGTACTCCCGCAGCGCGGACAGCTGGATCGTGCGCCCCTTGCCGTCGCCGGGCACGGCCACCAGCGCACGCCGGTCGGCCGCGGTGAGGGACACCTGGCTCTCGGTCTGGTCGCCGACCACGGCTGCCTGGGTCACGGTCCCGCGCAGTACGCAGGCGCCGAAGGTGCCGGTGGCCTGCCCCCGGGTGTCCGGCCCGACGCCGTCGCCGCGCAGTTTCCGCGCGGGGTCGAGGCTCGCGGGGAAGTGATTGCCCACGGCCGAGAGCTGCTGGTCCAGCCGCCGGACGAGGAACCCCTCAAGAGCCGTGGTGGTCGCGAGCCCCACAGCGGCGCAGCAGAGCGCGAGCAGGATGACCAGACCGACCGTGAGCCTGGCTCGGAGGCTGCGGACCGGCAGCGCCGCGAGGGGGCGGCGTGCGGGCATCAGGAAGACTCCTGTTTGAGCACATAACCGACACCGCGCACCGTGTGAATCAGCGGGCTGTGACCGGCGTCGACCTTCTTGCGCAGATAGCTGATGTAGAGCTCGACCACATGCGCCTTGCCGCCGAAGTCGTAGCTCCACACATGATCGAGGATCTGCGCCTTGCTCAGCACCCGCCGGGGATTGCGCATCAGGAAGCGCAGCAGCTCGAACTCGGTCCGCGTCAGTTCCACCGGACGACCCGCGCGCGTCACCTCGCGGACCTCCTCGTCCAGCAGCAGATCGCCGATGGCCAGCAAGGTCGTCTCGTCCGTCGCGCGGGTCATCCCGGCCCGCCGCAGCAGGCCCCGCACCCGGGCCAGCACCTCTTCGAGGCTGAAGGGCTTGGTCACATAGTCGTCCCCGCCGGCGGTGATCCCCGCGATACGGTCCTCGACGGCGTCACGCGCCGTAAGGAAGAGCACACACACATCCGGCGCATGGGCCCTCAGCCGCCGGAGCACGTCGAGACCTCCGATGTCCGGCAGCATCACGTCCAGCACCACGGCGTCAGGGCCGAAGTCCCGGGCCGCGACGACAGCCTCCTCGCCCGTGACCGCCGTGCGCACCTCCCACCCCTCGTAGCGCAGTGCATCGGAGAGGATGCCCGCCAGATCAGGCTCGTCGTCCACGACGAGCACGCGCACGGGCGAGCCATCGGGGCGGCGCAGACCGGCCGACGTCGGGTACGGGGTGTTGTGCGGACTACTCATGGCCCCGGCAGTATCACCGGCCTTCTTCTGAATTTCCTATGAGTCCGCGCTGTGGACACCTTTCGGCAGCCGTTTCAGAGGAAACGCAGAGATTCCGCTGCCACGGTGTGCCGCACCCCGGCCTTGCACAGCGCATGGCCGGGGCTGGGACGACCGTCCGCCGAGAGGAGCCCCCGTGGCCACCGTCCAGCATGCCCACGCCAACCGCGGCCACCGTGACAACGGCCCGCATCCTTCCCCGCACGCGCCGCCCAGGCCTTGGCGCCCCTGGCGTTCCCCGGCAGCATGGCTCCTGCTCCTCATCCACGCAGGAGCCGCGGCCGTACTCGGTCTGTGGTGGGGCAACACGGAGAGGGTGGCGGGTGCGGGCGGCTGGCTGACCAACGCGGGCCGGATCACGGGGCTGCTTGCCGGATATGGCTGTGCGGTGCTGCTCGCCCTGATGGCGCGGGTGCCGGTGGTCGACCGGACCGTCGGCAGCGACCGGCTGGCCCGCTGGCACGCGATGGGCGGGCGCTACACCGTCTCGCTGGTGATCGCCCACACGATGTTCATCGTCTGGGGGTATGCGGTCACGTCGGGGACGGGTGTCATCGACCAGACCGTCACGCTGGTGTTCGACTACGACGACATGCTCATGGCCACGATCGGCATGCTGCTGTTCGTGCTGGTGGGGGTGGTGTCGGCGCGGGCCGCCCGGCGCCGTGTGTCCTACGAGACCTGGTACTACCTGCACTTCTTCACCTACCTCGCGGTGTTCCTCGCCTTCTTCCACCAACTGGCCTACGGCGCCGACTTCCTTGCCGGCCCGGTGGCGCGAACGCTCTGGTACGGGCTGTATATCGGGGTGGCGGGGCTGCTGGTGTGGTACCGGTTCCTCACTCCTGCCCGGCGCGTGCTGCGGCACCGGCTGCGGGTGGCGGAGGTGCACCGGGAGGCGCCGGGGGTGGTGTCGGTCTACATCACCGGCCGACACCTGGGCGAGCTCGGCGCCCGGCCCGGCCAGTTCTTCCGGTGGCGGTTCCTGACCCCGGGAATGTGGTGGACGGCCAATCCGTACTCGCTTTCCGCACCTGCGGACGAGCGATATCTGCGGATCACGGTGAAGGCGTCCGGCGGCCACAGCACCGCACTGGCCCACATCAGCCCGGGGACCCGGGTGTGGGCGGAAGGCCCCTACGGCGCGTTCACCGCCGCCCGGCAGTCCAGCTCCAAGGTCCTGCTGCTCGCCGGCGGCGTAGGGATCACCCCGCTGCGGGCCCTGTTCGAAACGTTGCCCGGCTCGGTGACGCTCGTGTACTACGCGCGCGGCGTCCAGGACCTGGCACTGCGGTTCGAGCTCGACGAGATCGCGGCGATGCGGGGCGCGGCCGTGCATTACGCCGTGGACGGCCCGGAGGGGCCGGCCATCCCGTTGACGGGTGAGGCCCTCGGCGGACTCGTCGCCGATCTGCCCGCGCACGACGTGTATCTGTGCGGCCCGCCCGGGATGACCGCCGCCGCCAGGACGGCACTGCGCGAGGCCGGTGTCCCCGGGCAGCGTGTCCACCACGAGACCTTCGCCTTCTGAGCTCCGGCCGCGGAGACCACCACACACCACGAGGAGAGTCCCATGATCCGACCTGTTGCGGTAACCGCCGCGACCGCCGCGGGCATCGTCCTGCTGCTGTCCCTCAAGCCGCACGACGACCCGTCGACGACTGCCACCAGCCCCCCTTCGGCATCCACACCCACACCCACCCCCACAACCGGGACCTCACCCTCCGGCAGTGCCACAGCCGCACCCGAAGGCACCGGAGGCGCGGCGGTGTCGGGCACCTTCGAGGGAGCCACCGTCCAGACCCAGCAGGGCCCCGTCCAGGTGAGCGTGACCCTGGCCGGCGGGGAGATCACCGACATTGAGACGCTCCAGGGTGTTCACGACCAGGGTCCGAGTGCGACGGCCGTGCCGGTGCTCACCGAGCGGGCCATCGCCGCGCAGAGCGCCGACATCGACGCCGTCTCCGGCGCCACGTACACCAGCCAGGGCTATGTCTCCTCGCTCCAGAGCGCACTGGACCAGGCCGGTGTCTGAGCTTGCGGTGCGGCTGCGCCATGTCGAGCGGGTGATGGGCACGGTGTTCTCGTTCGACGTCCGGGGCGGACCGGCGCCCGAGGCCGGCCAGGCGCTCGCGGGTGCGGTCGAGTGGCTGCACCGCGTGGATGCGGTGTTCTCCACCTACCGCCGGGACAGCCAGATCAGCCGCCTCGACCGCGGAGAGACCACACTGTCCGACTGCGACCCCGAAGTCCGCGAGGTCCTGGAGTTGTGCGGAGAGGCAGCGCGCACCACGGGGGGCTGGTTCACCGCGTATCCGGGCGGACGTCTCGACCCCTCCGCGATGGTCAAGGGCTGGGCGGTGGAGCGGGCCTCGCAGCTGCTGTACGAGGCGGGCGCACGCGACCACATGGTCAACGGCGGCGGCGACATCCAGTGCCGGGGAGAGTCCGCCCCGGGCCGCCGCTGGCGTATCGGCATCGCCCACCCCTTCCGTCCTGATGGTCTCGCCGCCGTGGTCGACGGCACCGACCTGGCCGTGGCGACCTCGGGCACCGCCGAACGCGGCCATCACATCGTCAACCCCAACACCGGGGCACCCGCGGCCGAGCTCGCCTCCCTCACCCTGGTGGGACGGCACCTCACCGAGGTCGACGCCCTGGCGACGGCCGCGTTCGCGATGGGGGACGCGGCCCGCGCCTTTGCCGGAGCACAGGACGGCGTCGAGGCCTACGCCGTGACGGCCGCAGGCCGCGCCTGGTGGACCTCCGGCTTCACGGCCCACTGCCCCGGCCTCCGCCTGGAAGCCTGGGTGCGGGCTCCGTCGGCATAGCGGCCGCGGTTTGCCGAACACGCCGTCGCGCGGTGCCCGCGTTCGCGTGAGGCCCACTGGGATGATCAGCCGCATGAGAAAAGGCCACGGGGCGAGGAACCACCTCGCCGACGCGCGGCGCGGCCTCCTGGTCTCCGGCGTCTCCCTGTCTCTCTTCGTCATCCTCACCTCACTCGTCGTCTTCCGGGCGCGTGACGGAATCCAGACCCTTGACTCCGCGTGGCTGTCCTTCATGACCGCGATCGAGAACCCGGTCTTCACGGCTGCGGGGGACGCGATCGGCCACGCGGTCGATCCGGCCCTCGTCCTCGGCGCCACCGTGGTGCTGGTGATCGCTCTCCTCGTGATGCGACGCGGGCGTGACGCGGCCCTCCTTGCGGTCGCCACCGTCATCGGCTTCGTCTCCGTCTACTGGATCCAGCACGCCGTCGGCCGACCCGGGCCGCCCCATCCGCTCGATCCCACCACCCACGTGGGCGCGTCCGTGTCAGACGGGTTCGAGCGCTGGCTGCGCCAACTGGGAACGTATCCGTCGGGGCACGTCGGCTGTAACACGGTCTTCTGGCTGACCTTGGCCTTCATCTTCACGGCCCCCCTCACACGCGCCCGGCGCGGGGCTCTCACAGCTGTCGCGCTGTTCATCGCCCTGGTGGCCCTGACGCGCACGTACATGCACGACCACTGGCTGACCGACACCGTGGGAGGCGCACTGCTCGGAGTCGGCATCGCCGTCGGCACGGCCGCTCTCCTCGACCTGACGGGGGATCACGGCCGACGGCCGCTGCCCCCTGTGGAGGTCGTGGAGAGGATGTCCTGAGGTTCCCGCCCATGACGGATGCTCACCCGCTCTCCACTTCCTCCGAGCCCGCAGCAGGGCATCCCGCGCCTCCCGCGCGGAACGCGCGTCCACGACCGGAGACGAAGGCCCCGAGGCCGTGTGCGACGCCCCTCGCCGGGTTGCCTCCGACGGGTGTCACGGCGCCGGGGCCGCGTTCTCGTCAGCCGGGACGGGCGCCGGGTTGTGCAACGGCCGACCCGCTTCGGCGGCCTTACCGTCAGCGGGCTCCATGGCCGCCGCCCTGCGGCGCAGCATCAGGTGAATCACCACCATCAGTACGCATGTCACCGCAGCGCTCTGCCACAGCAGCGCGTCCAACCGGCCGGCCGCCAGATAGGCGCCCACGGCGACGGCCGCCAGAGCGCAGACGCCGCGGTCCACGATGCTCTCCACCGACAGCAGGGTGGCGCGGGGGGCGGCCTTGGGGATGGCGTCGTTGACCAGGCTGCGCTGGAGCGGATAGACGAAGCCCGTGATGGCCGCGAACACACAGAGCAGGACGACGGCGGACCACGGACCCCCGGCGGCGACACCCACGAGGGTCAGGGCGAGGGCCACACTCAGCACCGACACCCACGCCGCGGGCGACAGACGGCGGCTCAGCCACTGCGGGCGCGCCGAGGCCACGGCTTCGGCGACCGTCATCGCCGCGAGCACACTGCCGTGGGAGCCTTCGGCGATGCCGTGGTCCAGCAGCACGGGCTGGAACAGATTGACCTGGCAGATCCTCGACAGAGTGAAGACGGCCACCCCCTGCACCATGACCAGCATCAGCCAGGGCGACGCCGCCAGACAGCGCAGCGCCGTGCCCGCGTCGCGCAGGAACGCGGTGCGCTGTCCCTTCCCCGCCTGCCGCCGCTCACGGGTCCCGGGCGGTGCGAGCCGGGGCAGCGCAAGGGCGCAGCCGAGCGAACCGGCGGCACTCGCGGCGCTCAGCACGTAGGGGGTCTGCGGCGCCAGCACCATCAGCGGCCCGACGAGTGGCCAGCAGACGACCTTGGCGGCGAGACCGAGGGCACGGGCCGTGCCCTCCGCCCTGACGTAGTGCGCCCCCGAACCCTCCGCGTGGAGCCCGTCGTAGAGGTACGCGCTGGCCGCCCCCGAGGTCAGGGACCGGCCGGCGGCGATGGCGAGGAAGTGGACCAGGAAACCGCCGTACGACGGGGCGAGTACGGGAGTCAGGTTCGCCGCCGTCATCACGACGGCCCCCGCTCGCAGGCAGTTGCGGGCGCCGATGCGGTCGGCGATGACGCCGGTGGGGATCTCGAAGAGGCAGAAGGCGATGTAGTAGATGCTCTGGATACCGAAGATCTGTCCGTCCGACAGACCGGCGTCACGCTGGTAGGCGTAGAAGACGGGCATCCACCAGAGCAGGTTGAACAGCAGCTGGAAGCCGTTGTTGAGCCGGATGATCCGCCGGGCGGCGGGACTCGCGACCGGACCGGACGAGCGGAAGGGCCATCGGGACGGCATACGGCGCATCACCGTGCGTACGGCCTGATCTGGACCAGGTGAAACGTTCCCTCCGCGCTCAGCAACCACTCGATGTCCAGCGCGTCGTCCGGATCGTCCTCGCTGAAGTGGGACTGGAGCAGACGGCCCGTCAGGGCCAGCTCCGCGAGGACCTCCCGGGTCGCCGCCGGGAGGTCCTCGCCGGCGGTCCCGACGGCGACCGTCCGCCCGCCGCCCTCGACGGTGTTGTAGAGGTACTGCTGCGGCAGGACCGTGCCGTCGACCACCTGCTCCGGCGACCCCGGGGTGCAGTTGAGGTAGACGTTGCGGAAGTCCTCACGCCGTGTCGGATTGCACGTCACCAGCACCCCGCCGAGATCGGCGGACACGTACTCCTGGACGATCACCCCCATGTACGTGTCGTCGAGCGAGATGCCGACCTGGTGCCGCAGCCGCACACTGCGCGGCGAGACCAGAGAGGCCCACACCTGCCGGACCGCGTCCAGGAGTTCCTCCGCTCCGCGCACGGTGGTCACGGAGTCGTAGATCCCGGCGGCGGAGAAGCCCGGAAGGTCTTCGGCGTTCGACGAGGAGCGGACCACCAGCCGGCTCCCGGACTCGAGCGCGGCGGGTACGGCCCCGGTGATCTGCCGGGCGACATCGTCCGGCACCGGTGTGTGGCGCACCAGGTGCTGGAGGTGCAGGCACAGCGGGTCGACGACGTCGAACGCCTCCAGCTCCAGAGCCATCTTCAGCTTGCCGATGCCCTGCTGCACTGCGGGGGAGGACGCGAGGAAGGCCTGGTGGAAGGAGAACGGCAGCGCCACACCCTCGGGTGCGCGGACCGTACGCGCCACCCGCTCGGCCGCGGCCAGGCGCAGCCGTGCAGGGTCCGCACCCCGCGTGCCGAGGCGGGCCGCCAGATGGGCGAACAGGTCGCTGCGCGGTGGGCGCGGACGGGCGTAGAACACGGTCAGGTCGGTGGTGCGGCTGTCCAGGACATGGTGCAGCTCTCCGAGGTTCGCCGCCTTGGTGCCGTAGCAGTCCCGGTCGGTGCTCCGCAGCCGGTGCAGCGCGAGCACCGGTGCCTCGTCCAGCAGCGGGGACCCGAGCCGTATGCGCTGCTGGTGCCAGATGGGCTGCTCCAGGACGGGTTTCGACGCCAGGGGAGCCAGGACGATGCCCTCCTCCTGGACGCGGTAGTGCACCCATGCCCCGTCCAGCTTCTCCCTGCCGACGAGTTCGTCGAGATCGCGCACGATGGCGTTGGGTATGCCCCAGCCCGAGGCCAGCACATTGGTGTGTGACAGCGGTGTGATGGGAGCGGTGTTGATGAACCCCGCCACCCGGGGCACATCGTCGGGCAGGCACCGCATGGCGACGATGTCCGACCAGCCGAGATCCGCCGCGGCAGCCTCGTACTCCCGCGCGGTGCGGAAGTAGCGCAGCCGGCCGCGTGCCTCACCGGGATTGAGGCAGGTACGGGTGCGGTTCCCGAAGAGCTCATGGCTGAGGATCCGGGGCACCCGCACGTCGCTGACCGAGGCCAGAGCATGCTCCTGTCCGTGGTTGGCGGGCTTCAGCAGCAACGGGAGCCGCCCGTCCACCCGCCCGCGCACGAATGCGTAGAACTCCTCCAGCAGGGCACCGCTCATGGTGTCCGCCTCGGTCGTCTCCAGGACGAGGAAGGGGCGTTCGCGGCCCTCGGCGTCCTCGTCGCTGTGGAGGGACAGCACCCCCAGCAGGAACCGGCGCTCGGGATCCATGTACACCGACGCGTTGAACCCGTCCAGATCGGCGTCGAGCTCGGCCAGACTCATCCCGAGCACACGCGTCGCGATGTAGTTGACGTGGAACGGGTGCACGCGGGTGTCCAGGATGTGCCAGGTGTCCCTGGCGCGGTCCACGACGACCTTCAGATACGGATGACCCGCCAGCACCCCGGACAGGGTGCGGAACAGCGGCAGGGACAGATTGGCGCCGACCACGGTGCCGTCACCCGTGACGGGTGCGCCCGCCTCGCCCAGCGCGGTGGTCATACGACCGCCCCCTCTGCGGCGGGCAGCAGCTCCGGCAGCGCGTCGACGAGCGCGCCGAAGTCGTGGACGACCGTCTGCGGATCGTCCGCGGACAGCAGACACAGTGCCGCCATCGTGTTCGCCCCGGCAGCCGGGTCGTAGACCGGCACCGTCGCACCGTCGGGAAGAGAACTCTCGGAGACGACGGACAGCCGGCTGCCGCCACTCAGCGGAGCGGAACGCACCACCGTGGGCGAGTCCCACACATGCCGGCGCTCCCACGGTTCGCCGTCGCCGCCCACGGCGAGTACCACGAGGGAACCGGCCGCTCCCTCGGCGTCCTCCGGCCGCAAGGCGCCCACGGGCCAGGCGACCGGCCGGCCGAGAAGCTGGTCGGTGAACATCCCTACCAGGTCGAGGCCGAAGACCTCCTCGATCTGCGGCACCGTCATCGCCCCGCCGAACCGCGCGGCGGTCTCGATCACCCACATGCGTCCGCCGGAGCCCAGTTTGATCTCGGTGTGGGTGCCGCAGTTCTCGAGCCCGAGCGTCTCCACGGCACGCCTGGCGAGCTCCACGACCCGTTCCTGCGCATCCGCTTCGAGCGCGGCGGGGGTGATCCCGGCGCGCTCGGTGAACGGCGCGACGGTCGGCATCCGGCCGCTCAGGCAGACCGGCCGGAACACACCGTCGACGACCACGCCCTCGACGCTGACGTAGTCTCCCCAGCCTGAGCCGTCGAACCACTCCTCGGCACAACCGGTGACGATCTCCTCGACGATGAAGTCCGCACCCGCCCCCGCGACGTGCAGCTCCGCATAGCCGAGCCGTGCCGAATCGGCCATGACGGCGCGCGAACGCTCCCACGACGAATCGAGCTCCGCAACCGACCGGATGATCTGGTGCGCCGTGGAACCCGCACTCCAAGCGGCCTTGAGCAGCAGCGGGAAAGACAGTTCCCCGGCTGCGCGCCGCAGGTCGCCCGCCGAACCGACGGCACGGAATCGGGGCTGGGGAATGCCGTGCCGCTCCCAGACACCGCGCATCAGCCGCTTGTCCCGGGCCAGCGCGGCGCTCTCCCCGGCGCCGGGGAGACCGAGCCTCCGGGAAGCCTCGGCGACCGCGACCACCGCGTACTCGGAGAAGGTGACCACGGCGTCCGCACCGACCTCGCCCGCCCGTTGGGCGATGAGGTCCACGAGGTCCCCGCGCTGCCCGGCGTCGGGCACCACCACCGATGCGCACAGCCGGCCCGTCTCCGCCGCGACGGCCGGGGGCAGTTCGCTGAGTGCCAGCAGGTGCACCGCAGACCTCGCGGCCACCCGCGTCAGGGCGTGGCCAAGCGGCGGCCCGCCCTTGGCATGTACGTACAGCACCTTGCTCACGAACACCCAACTCCTCTAGTAGCGCGGACTGGTTCCTGGCCCTCTCTTCCAGCGAAACATCCGCAGACCGGTCGACCGGCCGTACCGGGTACCGGCACATCAGGCAAATGCCAAAGCAGCCAAGGTGATTGAGGGGCCGGAAAGAGACAGCGATGAGGTACGGGCACACCAGGGCGACGGCCACGCTCGGCATGATGAAAGGCTTACGGGATACGCATGAGGTGTCACTCAAGGTGATGTGGTGGCGGAATTGAAGGAGTTGGGTCGTGGACGAGACCGATTTCAAGGCGCTCCTGGCACACCTGCCGGTCTTCTGGTGGGAGGCTGACAGCGACCTGAGAGTGGTCGACAGCGGCGGCGGCGCCTTCGACGACCAGGACACCACCCAGCGCTTCCTGGACGCCCTGGCCGCCGGCCCGGGCGACCTGCCCCGGCCTCCCGGCAAGGACCCTCTGCAGACCCACTTCGACGGCAGGGCCTTCGACGTGACATGGCTCGCAGGGCCGATCGGTGCCCACCACCACAGCAGGGGGGTGGCAGTCGCGACGCGCGAAGGAGCCGACCCGTTCGCCTCGTTCGCCGACCTCACGCCCGCGGCCGCGTTCGTCCGCGATGCGGCGGGCCGCTACCTATGGACCAACCACGCCTACGCCCATCTCTACGGCACGACACGCGACAAGCTGGTCGGCAGACACCTCACCGATGTCGACGCGCCCGACGACGCCGTACGGTTCCTCGCCCTCGACCACGACGTCCTGTCCGGCAACACCCCGGTGCGCCACACGCTCACCTACCGGCGGCCCGACGGGACCTCCGCGCACGCCGCGGGCTACCGCTTCCCGGTCCGCTGGGGAGCACGCCGCTGCGTGGCGGGCATCTACGTCGACATCACGGACTACACCCACGCACTCGACCAGCGCCGCCAGGCGGAGGACGACCTGCGTGCCCTGCGCGACCACAGCGGGCTGCCCTGCCTGCGGATATCCGCCGACGGCCTCGTCACAGAAGCCAGCACCGCCGTCTCGGAGCTGTTACGCGTCCGTCTCTCCGACCTGGTCGGCAGGCCCGCCGGCGCCCTGCTCGCCGACACGCCCGAACGTGCCGTGCTGCTCGAGATCTGGAACGACCTCGTCGACGGGCGGCGCAGGAGCGCCGAGACATCCGCCGTGCTCCTCGACCACGAACACGGCCGGCGCCGGGCGCGGCTGCACCTCACCACGACCGGCCGCACCGCGGGCCGCGCGACGAGCGTGTGGACCGTCGTCACACAGGCTGGCCTGCGCCACGAGACCCACACCGCGCTCACGGCCAGTCAGATACGCATACTCGCCCTGCTCGCCGCAGGGCGCAGCAACGCGGAGATCGCCGGTTCTCTGCGTCTGTCCCGGCAGACCGTCGACTACCACCTCAGCCGGCTTCGTGAAATCCTGGACGCCGCGACCCGCCCCGCCCTCGTCGCCCGCGCGTACGTCCTCGGCATCCTCTCCCCGCACACCTGGCCACCGCGGTCGGCCACGGCCACCCATCCGCGGAGCCCTGCCTGATTACGGTGCGAGGCCACCGCGGCAGAGGAATCACGCGTCCACGCACCCCGGCCGCTCAGTGAGCGCGGTTGAGAGCGAGGGGAGCCATACCGGCCTGGTCACGGCTCGTTGCCTGTGGACGGGGGTACGCCCGTTCCTGCAGTCGCTGTGTCACCTCGTGGTACAGCAGCTCCGCGGTGATGAGCTCAGGGCCCTGCGCCAGGCCGTTGCGCAGCACGTGAATGAGCTCCCCGGTGAACGCGGTGTACCGGTCACCGGCCGGAGCCAGCGCTGCCGCACTGGAAGCGGCCATCACGAAGCCGGTGCCGACGTCCGTCTTGATAACGGTGGCGTCGGGACGCACATTGCCGAGGACCGCACGGCCTGAGTAGCAGCAGTCGAGAATGACCACCTTGTAGCGGGCACGGCTCTGCAGCAGCAGTCTCCGCAGATGCCCGTATGCCAACGCCGAATACGGATGCTCCGCGCGGGTTTCGCCCACGGCCAGCATCAGCTCTCCCGACTGGGGATCGAGAAGACTGTGCCCGGCGAAGTACACCAGCAGGGTGTGCTGTGCGGAGTCGACGGCCCGACCGACGGCTTCCAGGACCTCTCCCGGACTCATCGGATCGGCCAGCACGGTCGTCTGCTCGTCGGCGAAGGCTCCCGCCAAGGGGTCCGACAGCAGCGCCGCCAGGTCGTGCACACCTGCGAGGACCGTGGGGAGCTGGTCGAGATGGTGGTAGGCGCCGACTCCCACCAGCACGGCGTTCGAGCGGTCCGTGGCGGGGCGGACCGGAGGCCGTACGACTTCGGGGGGTGCCGGATACATGCGGGCCCAGGCTCGATAGCCGTCGAGGTCCACTCGTACGCGCTGGAAGCGCCCGTGAAGTGCGGGCAAGTGCCTGTAGAGCTCCTCGCCCATGATGAGCGCGTGGCTGGCCCGCGGCTGGACCTCCAGCGACTCCCGCAGCACGGCGGAGTCGACGAGACGGCTCGCGCGAAGCACCGCGTCCCCGGCGAACCCGTGCTCCTCCGTGGCCACGACGCCGTGTTCGACCGCGATGCGCAGACGTGGGTACTGCCGCTGGGCGTAGGCATCCGCCAGTGCTGCGACGATGCCGTCGATGAACGCGGGCACAGCCGCCGTCGCGTCGACGTCGTGGGGGAGAAGCAGCAGTGTGGCGTCGCCTCGGTCCTGGAAGAGGCAGGCTTCCAAGGGCACGCCGGCGGCCCGCACCGCCTGAGCGAGGATGGCCGATGTGGTCTCCCGCTCCGCTCGTTGTACCGCCGCGCTCATCCCGCTGTACCCGACGGCCTCCACGACGATGCACACCCGGCGGGACGCCGTCGCCTGACCTGGCCGCTCCGTGTCCGGATCCCTCGACGCCATGACAGGTCCACGCGGTCCGTCGCGAAGGAGCGCCGTCGGCAAGCGCAGGCCGACGACGACCCCTGGCGCCAGAGTGCGGGTGCGCCAGGTGACACAGTCATCGAGGAGGAGCGGCTCGTCCGGTTCGTCGTCTTCGAGCATCACGAGGAAGGTCGCGGGGTCGGACTCGTCGGGATCACCGGGAGTGTGCGCGAGCCCCGCGAAGTCCGCCCACGAGAAGGGGGAAGCGCTGCGGTGCACGTTCACAGGAAGACAGTGTTCGGACGTGAGCCACGCCAGGTCGTGCCGGGTGCGCCGCGTGCCCCTCCGCCGCAGTTGCCGCGAGAGTGGGACGCCTTCCGCCTCGATGTACTGCGCCAGCTCCTCCACGACTTCTCGCTCCGTGACCGGCGGTGCCCCGGAGGATCCTGGCGGTGCCGAGGACGGGGTACCGGACCCGAGCGGCGCGGGAAGCCGTGTGTGGAGGTAGGTGAGCAGGTGCAGCAGCAGTAGTTGTGACTCGCGCGGGACCTGCCTCGCACGGAGCACATCGCGGAAGCGGGCGAACGTCGCGCGTACCGCCGCGGGCCGCAGGGCTACCGCCGCGTCGATGTACTGCGCCAGCAGAACATCCGCCATCTCAGCGGGCGGGCCGCCCCGAACGCGTGGGCGGGAGGCCTCGGTCAGGAGGGTGACCGCGAAACTCCACGGAGGAATGGCCCGCCCGGCGGTGTAGTCGGCGAGCTGTGCCCCCGGCACCCCGGCAGCGGTGGCGAGAGCGTCGCCCTTGCTGCCGAGGGTCGCGAACAGCAGCCCGAGTGATGCGTGCAGGCTGTCCGTCGACAGCCACGGGGATGCCGTGTCGCCCGTATCGGCGACACCGCCGGAGCGAGGCCTCGCTCCCGGCCCGTTTCCGGCTACCGGGCCCGGGCGGGAGGGGGACAGCACGATCGTGCCGGGGGCCGCGTCCTGCGTCATCGTGGCAGCCGGCCCGAGGCGCGCCCGCATGTCCGCGCCGAGGTACGCGAACGGTGCGCTGGGCGCTGGCCCGTGGCCGTCCAGAAGCCAGGCGGGAAAGTCGGAGGAGCGGCCGACGAGGGATTCGAGGCGTTCTCCGACCCGGCGGCCGCACTCGATGAGGTCGGCCGTCGGAACGGAGTCGAGCAGCAGCTCCTTCGCCTCGGAGGCGAAGTCGAACAGCCGGTGCCGTCCGCCGGGCTGCGCGGACCCGGAGTCGGCGAGTGGCTGGACCAGCCCGCCGAGCAGCACCTCGGCGAGCGGTGCCATGCCTTCGTGCGCGGAGAGGCACGAGTGGACCAGCTGCATCACCGGCACACTGACCGGAGCCATGGCCGCCAGGTGCGCGGCGAGACGCAAGGCCTCGGGTGAGGCAGCGTGGCTGAAGTCCACGACGCTCACCCTGCCCGTCCCGCAGGTGTGCGCCGTACCCCCGCCCGCCGCCCACAGCTGCACGGGAACGGGCCGTCCCACCACGGTGTTCAGGGCAGCCCAGCCGGCGAATCCCGCTGCGGAGAGTTCCAGGACGGGGATGGGGATCTCCGGCGGCGGAGCGACGCTCGGCGGCAAAACAAGGTCCATCGCCTGCCAGGCCCGGTTGGGCGCGCCCGGCCGTGGCGACGCCACGTGCCAGGTGTCCGCCCGCACGCCGGAGCCCGGCCACAGACGCCGTGGCAGCATGTGGATCACGGCAGTCGGCCCCTTGCGGGCCCATGACTCGAGCACCCGACGCAGCCGCCCGTCCCGCCACGCGGCCGCCGCCCCGTCGGTCACCACCAGGACCATGCTCCGCCCGGAGGCGTCCGCCAGGGAGCCGGGCGCACACGTGACCGAGGAGGCGCACCACGGGCGTCCGAGCCGCACGCCGGTCTCTCCGGACCCGTAGCGGAGCTGGTACGTCTCCACCTGCCGGAAAGCCCCGCTGCGCTCGAACAGCCCCTTGAGCCCGGAGCAGTGACGCTCCCACAGGGCCATGGACACACCGCTGTCGAGCACCAGCGCCAGTCGCATCCACCGCTCGGGCCGTGGCCGCAGGACCACCTGCGGTGTGCGCGTGTCCGCCTGCACGGCCGCCGTCGCCACCTCGTCGAGTTCGTACTCCTGGCGGCTTCGAACCTGGCGCTTCAGCGGGCGCAGGGCCCGGCCGAGGCGCAGTTCCGTCCCGAGTGCCCGGGCCCCGGGGACAAGCAGGGCCCGCCCCGGCGCATCACCGGTCGGTGGCGGCCCGGCATGCACACCGACGCGGTCCGACCGGCCCCGTGCAGTTTCTGCCGTCCGTACGGGAAGCCCGCCACCAGGATCCTGGTCGTGGGAACCCGATTCGCTCGTATCCGTACCGGGAGCGCGTGTCGGGTCACCTGGTCCCGGGGCTCCTGCGGCTGCCTCCTCCGCGGCGAGCACGGCGAGGGGGGCCGCAGGTCCGGACGGGACACGCGCGGCCAGCCACAGGATGTCCAGCAGATCCACCTCTCCTGCCGGCACACCAGCGGCACCGAGGACCTCCCGCAGCTCCCGGAACATGCCTCATCCGTCCGCGTTGAGCCGGTGCAGCACGGTGTTCAGCAAGCCGCCGGCCTCCAGCCGGGCCCCTCCGTGCCTGAGGAACACGGCGTTCAGGAGCTGATCGGTGGCCAGCTCTCCCATGGCCCGTTGTGCCAGGAACGCCTGCACCAGATCACCGGCGTCGGCGAGCGCCTCCGGGCCGAGGTGACCCGTGATGATCTCCCGCAGGCGCGCTTCGTCCGGATCGCCGAGGTGCAACGGCACGCACCTGCGGCGGAACGCCGGAGGAAAGTCCCGCTCCCCGTTGCTGGTGATGACCACGACGGGGAACTCGGTGCACTGCACCATCCCCCTGACCACCCTCGCCCGCTGGTGCGGATCAGAGGTGAGGACGTCGACGTCCGCCTGCTCTTCGGGCAGCCGGGAGAGCTCCGGGATCTCGAAGCTGCCTTCCTCGAACACGGTGAGAAGGTCGTTCGGCAGGTCGACGTCCCCCTTGTCGAGCTCGTCCACCAGCAGCACCCTTGGCCGCGACGCGGGGACCAGCGCCGTGCCCACGGGGCCCAGCCGGAGGAACGAACCGATGTCGGGCCGCGTCTTCTCCCCGTCCTCCGGGAGATTGCTCTCCTGGAGGCGGCCGATGGCGTCATAGCGGTACAGCGCGCCCTGGAGGGTGGAGCGGCTGTTGACGGGCCAGCGCAGCACGGGGCCCAGCCCCAGCTCATGGGCGATCGCGGCCGCGAGCGACGACTTGCCGGTGCCCGGATGGCCGGTGACGAGCAGCGGCCGACGCAGATGCAGGGCGGCGTTGACCACGTCCGCCTCAGCCCGGCCGATGACGTAGCGGGGCACTTCGGCAGCCGGCGGGTCACTGCCGCGGGTGCCGGCGAAACTCCGCCAGGGCGGAGCCTCGGGGATCGGCGTGACCCGCCGGTGCCCGTCTCCGCGGAAGATCTGCCAGTCCGCGTCCTCGGACGTGGCCGTGGTGAAGGTGTCCGCCTCGGGCTGGTGCGTCATCAGGAACTCTCTTCTCGGGAGCCGGACGGTTCGGTGAGCGACAGCACAGGCGGCAGGGGACGGTCTGCGTCCTCCAGCAGCACCGCGGGGCGCAGGGTGTGGGCCAGAGGAGCTCCGCAGACCCGTGCACGGTGGTCGCGTACGCGCCACGGCAGCCCGTCCACGTCCGCATCGGGCTGCACAGGGGCGAAATGACCGTCCGGAACCGGACCCGCCGCCTGCCGGTCCCACAGAATGACCGGGTAGCCGAGCAGCAGCGCAGCCTGAACCAGACGGTTCCGGCCGGCCGGGCCCGCCCTCACCACCGCGCGGGCCGCGCCGGTGTCCTGCTTGAGAGCCCCGTACGCGGCATGGCCTTCGCAATGGCTGTCATCGAGATAGACGACCGAAGTGTTGTGCCGCCCCGCCCAGCGGCGCTCCAGCTCGGCCCGGCGCTGCTCCTCACGCTCGGGGGACGCCAGCGGCGCACAGCGCAGCACCGCTGCGCGCTCCACGCCGAGCAGTGTGGGCAGCGGGTCGTCGTCATCGGCGCCGTCCCAGGAGTCCACGGGCAGATGCAGGGCGTCCGCTCGCAACAGGATCTCCACGACCGGGGTTTCGTGGGTCAACGCGCGCAGGCGCGCCAGGGTTCGCTCGATCCGGCGGACCACCTGCTGCGGGGACAGGGGCTCACGGCACTGTTCGGCAGCCTGCACCAGCTCACCGGTGCCCGTGTCCATCCACATCACGCAGCTGAAGCACTGCCCGTCGTTGCTTCCGGCCGGTGTCTCCGCTTCCAGCTGCGCCACGACACGGGGCGGCTTTCCGGGTCGGCCGAGCCCGCCTGCCCAGTTGGCCGCATCCGCGCGCCGCTCGGCCAGCCCGCCGGCATGCACACCCAGTCTCCGGGCCACGCGATCACCCCAGTCGTGCAGCCGCGCCCGGGCCTCGGGCGCGGGCGTTGCCGCCGCGAGCAGCTCGGTGAAGCGAACGACCACGGGGACCAGCGGCAATCCCCGGTCCACAAGGCTCATGCCCCCGGCATGCTCCTCGAAATGCTCGACACACGCCATGAGCTGACCGACCGCGCTCGGTCCATGAGGGGCGCCGGCCGGCGGCGGCGACCACGTCCTCTCCAGGGGCAGTGCGGCTCGCACCGCGGCGATCATGTGCGCCACGGCCGGCCGCTGCGAAGTCCGGGCGAACACCTCACGCAAGGTCGAGAACTCCAGCGGAGACAGCAGACCCGGCATCCCCAGAGAGCGTGCCAGTGACAGCAGCTGATCGGCGGCCTCTCTGTCCCGTGGATGCACCACCTCCACCAGCGCGGCCATCGCCCGCCTCACCGTGAGGAGCACATCCGCGAGGTGACCGTCCGTGGACCCGGGCTCCAACCGTGCCTCCGGACACG
Source organism: Streptomyces sp. NPDC019396 (assembly GCF_040632375.1). NCBI lineage: Bacteria > Bacillati > Actinomycetota > Actinomycetes > Kitasatosporales > Streptomycetaceae > Streptomyces > Streptomyces sp. NPDC019396. Next base: position 27,674 of record NZ_JBEYBS010000031.1, read on the forward strand.
CGGACGCGAGGTGATCGAGACACCGCGCCCGCAGGTCCGCCTCCGACAGCAGGTGGCGCAGGACGAGGGTGACGTGCTCCCGCTCGGGTGATGGCGGCGAGGGCCGCCGGACCGGTAGTACCGTCCGCCGCTCCGAGCCGTCCAGAGACCGGATGTGCAGGCTGACGGGCGTCTGCAACGGCGCGCCCATGGCGTGCAGTTCCTGGAATCGCTCGTCGACGTGCTCGGCCAGCAGGCCCAGATCCGGCCGCAGGTCGACGGCGTGTGCCTCCAGCCAGTCGAGCGCCGTGCGGGAGAACACTCCGCCGCGCTGAGCGGCGTCGTTCTCCGCGACCTGGCCCGCACCGGCGGAGTACAGCAGGAACTGCTCGACGCCGCGCCGGGGAGCCACGGGAAACGCGGCCACCGCGGGACCCGCCTGCTGGTGGTGGTGCTCCAGGAACGTCGCACACGTGTCGAACAGCAGGACCTGCTGGCCCAGGCCCGGTAAGTCCGCCCGGGAGAGGTGCTCACGCAGGTTGGTGATGTCGATGCAGCGCTTGTCGTTCAGGGAGGCGTCAGGACACAGCAGCAGGCGCCGGTCGCCGTGGTCCAGCACACCGTGACTGCCCCAGTAGACGTACAGCACATCGCCGGTGCACCCGTCGAGCCCGCTCGTGAAGGCGTCCATGAGCTCGTCCCGCGACGAGGCCGGGCACCAGGTGAGCTCCGCGGCGTGAGCCTGCTCCTCCAGTGTCCGGCGGCCCTCCTCGCCCGGCGCGACCAGAAGCCGGATGTTGGCACCAGGAACGCCGCCCTTGCGCAGCCACCGCGCGAAGCGCAGCGCGTCATGGGCAGCCCCGGGCAGATCCCAGTCAGGCTGCCGGGGATACCGTTCGAGACCGACGACGACGGCGTGTACGCCGTCCGGGTCGACGATGTTCAGCCCATCCATGTGCCGATGGCGTCCCAGACTCTGCGGTTGGACCAGTAGGCACTGTGCGCGAACGGAAACGGCTGCCGGTTGTCCACTTCGTGATCGAAGGCGTGCTTGGGGAACACCTCGGCGGCGCGGAACGACAACAGGTCGCGTCGGTCGTACAGATTGAGCCAGCGCCTCGGGAAGTGATCGGGCGGCACCTGCGGGTGCTCGAGCGAGACCAGCGCCCCCGCTTCGTAGAAGAACGGCGCCTGTGAGCCGACGGTGACCAACTGGTCGACCCGGCCCAGCTCCTCCTGCACCAGCAGATCAACGCAGGCCACTCCGCCCAGACTGTGGGCGATCACGGTCACGGCATCGCCCGGCGCGTGCTCGACGGTGCGCTTGATCAGCTCGCGCAATCCCTGTCCGCGGGCCTGATAGCGCAGGATGTCCCCGACGGCGGGCAGCAGAAGACCGTCGTTGAGCGCACCCCGGCGACGCCGGGCATGCCAGGTCAGCGCAAGCAGGGCGGGAGTCGCCGCCGCCTTGGCCACGGACCCGGCGAGAGAGCGCCCCTGCGTGTGGAGATCGGCACTGAGCACGGACAGCAGGACGTCCCGCTCGACGCCGTCCACGGAGTCCGCCCCGCGCTCCGCCGCCTCCGCGAGCGCCGTCGCCACCACGGCGCGCGCGAACGCGTGCCGGTGCTCGTATCCGCCGTCGCCTGCCGTGGCCACCGCATCACGCAGCTCCGGAGAATCGGCCACGGTCCGCACGGCACCCTCGAGGAGACCGTCAAGCCCACGTTTCGCGAAAGCGTCCCGCACCTCGGGGGAGGGGGCGTAGGCCGTCAGCTCGGCATGCAGCTTCTGGGCCGGGCTCTGCGCCCGCCCCATCCCCGACGCGACCGGTGGGCGAAGCCCGAGAAGCCGCAGCTCATAGCCGGGGTCGAGATAGAGAACGCCCCACACGGCCACGTCCGCGTCCTCCTGCCGCCCCCCACCGGTCCGGGCATAGCCCGGGATGCTGACACCGTCGAGAGCCAGACCCGCTCCGGCGCCACGCCCCCAGAAGCACCCTCGCACGTCGGCCTCGGGCCGCAGTTCGAGCAGGGCGGCCCGCACCGTTCCGAAGGTGTCGCCGTAGGACTCCTCCCGCACGCCGGTGCCGTGCACGAAAATCACTGACCGCTGCACGTTTCCCCAACTCCCGGACATCGCATGGACGGTGGCCTGGCGCGCCCCGACTTCGATGCTAGTGCGGCCGAGCGCGCCGAGCCTGCCGTTCCGCCCGATCCGGCTTGCCCGGATGCCCCTGATGCGCGCCGTGCTCGACCTCCGCAGCGGTGTACGTGCCAAGGCCGTCCTCGTTGGCGGAAGCTTCAGCCGTGCAGTGGTTCAGGTTCATCCAGCACGGATGGCGCGGCCTGGGCGAGGGCGCGAGCCGCGGCGAGTTCTGCCCGTGCGGATCGCTCGGCGGTGTCCAGGTGCGCAGGCGTGCTGGTGACAAGCGAATTACCCGGCACCAGGACCATCAGGTCGTCAGGAACTCTGTTCATGACGACGAGCTGCATCACCTGACCCGTGATCGCCCACCGGACTCGCGCGCAGTAGGCCGGATGGGCGGACACTGAGCCAACGCGGCTTCAGGAAGCCCCGACCGCGTCGAGAGAGCGCGAGGTCACGGCGAGGCCTGCCCTTCTCGGCTCGGGTGAATGTCGGGCACGCACAGAGGGCCCCGCCATCACTCCGAATCGCGGCGTCTCCGTCCCGCGTGACCGTGAGGACCGCTCCGTTTCCTTGCCGGGCTCGCTTCCTCGGCAGCGCGTCCCCCGCAGCTTTCCACCACTCGGCCCTGACCATTGCGCACCCGCGTGTGCCTGCCCAGCCGCGGATCCTGGCGGGCCGATGAGCGTGTGCACCGCCCCGGCCGCCACACTGGCCGTGACGAGAACCGAATCGACGACAGGACGGCAAGAGCTCATGGCGACAACAGGCCGGGTGGGACACCCGCTCCCGTATGACGTGTACCGCCAGGCGATCGAGCGTGAGACGCTGCGGTTCGCCGAGGTGGTCAGGGACGTGGACCCTGGGACGCCGGTGCCTTCCTGCCCGGACTGGACCCTGGCCGACCTCATGCGGCACGTCGGGACGCTCCAGCGCTGGTTCAGCGCATTGCTGACCGCGCGAGTGCGGGAGCGACCGAGCAGCCGGAACGTGGATCCCGGGCCTGACGACGCGCGGGAGCGTGCGGACTGGGTGGCGGCGGGCGTGCCCGCCGTAGCGGCGGTGCTGCGGGACACGGATCCCGGAACGCCCATGTGGGCCTGGGGTGAAGACCAGTACGCGCGGTTCTGGGCCCGGCGAATGCTGTTCGAGACACTGGTGCACCGAGTGGACGCGGAACGAGCTGTCGGTCGGGCGACGGGGGTCGATCCCGTGCTGGCCGCGGACGGCGTGGACGAGTTCCTCGTCAATCTGCCCTACGCGGGCGCCTTCGCCCCGGCCGTGGCCGAACTGCATGGCAGCGGCGAGACCATCGCCTTCCGGTGCACCGACCCCGGCGACGGCGAGTGGCGGGTGCGGTTGGATCCCGATGGGCTGCGCCCGTTGACGCCGACAGACGCCGACGGAGCCGCCCGGCCCGAACCGCAGGCTGCGGTGTGTGCGTCCGCTGCCGACCTCCTGCAGCTCCTCTACGGGCGGCGGTCGTACCACGAGGCCGGCTACGAGGTGACGGGAGACGCCGAGCTTCTCGATCGCTGGTTCGCCCACACGGCGTTCTGAACCCGAGTTCCGCGGCGGCAGCCGGATCGTTCAGCGCTCCTGTGCTGCGAGGACAGGACGCCACTCCTCGAAGTCAGGAAGCGTCTCGACGGTCGCCGTGGTGCAGTCGCCGTATGGAGCCGGAGGTCAGGTGCGGGTTGGCCATGGCTCCATGGCGATCGCCGCTGACAGGCACGGCGCGGGGCGTGGCGCCGCGTCCCTTCACCCCGCCATCAGATCGTCGACCGGGGAACGGGAGGACGACGCCGGAACGGGAAGTATGGGTTGGGTATGGGGTATGGGTTGTCGTCGTGGTCGAGTCGGTCAGTGGGTGCGGACCGCCGTGATGGTGAATCGTTCGACATCGGAGACGTGGCCGCCCGTGGAGGCGACAACCGTGAGCACGGGGTCCCGGGCGCCGTTGAACGGCACTGTCACATGCCAGGGCTGCTTGTCGCCGCCCGCCGAGGTGCAGCACGGTGAGGTGCCGAGCGGGGCGGTCGACGACGGCTGGCGCACCTGCACACGGATGCTCTCGTCGACTCCGGAGATCTGCCCGCCCGTCTCCAACGGTGAGCGCGCGAGCGTTCCGTACGCGGGCGTGGTGAGGGAGAACGTCGTGTCGTCGGTGCCCACGACCTCCCACGGGGCATTCTGGCCGCCGCCGAACCGCACGAGATGGATCACTGCCGCGGTACCGCCTTCGCTCCCCGTTGGCGCGACGCCGATGCGGGCGTGCCGACCGCTCACGGCGCGCGAGGTGATCCGGTCGATTCCCGTGAAGTCCAGGTAGTCACGGGTGAAGGACAGCGCGGTTCGGGCCGGGTCGAGATGCCAGGGCTGGTGGCCGCCCGAGCGGTAGGCACGCTCCCACACCTGGGCTTGGGCGAGCGTGGTGAACGGCCACACGGGCTGGAGGCTCCAGGAGCCCAGTGGGGGTGTGCCGCTGGGACTGGGCGTGGCCGACGGGGCCTTCGTGGTCGATGAGGTGCCTTTCGGCGTGGGCGTGGGAGCTGTGCCCGTCGGTTCGGGCGCTGTCGGTGCCGATGCGGCGGGCGACGATCCTGATGTCCGCGTGGATCCGCCGGAACCGCTGCAGGCGGTGAGCATCAGACCGGCCACGGTGGCTGCGGCGAGGAGACGGAACGGGAGCTGGATGTTCATGGGTGCCCCAGGAGAGGTGAAACCGACCACTGATCGGCCTGTCCGGCTATCGTCCCACCAGCCCGGCCCGTGTCACAGAGGCTGCGTCATGGTTCGCCGGATCAGCTGCACAGCCGATCGGGCGTGCGAGCACGTGAGCTCGCCGCTCGCCGCTCGCCGCCCGCCGCCCGCCGCCCGCGGCTCGCGGAGCAGCTTCCACGCCCTCCTCGTCCGGGCGCAGGCGTACCCGGCCGGACGAGGAGGCGGGAAGTACGGCATCCGCGAGTCGGCGGCCAGGTCACGAGGAACGACCCGTTCCGCGGCGCTGAGTTCTGCCCGGGTACCTGGGGGGAACCGCCGAACACCACCGGGTCGCCACCGGCGCCGCCGGGGGAGCGCCCGTTTCGGCCAGCCCGACCGAGTGGAACCACTTCGTCCGTTATGCGCCCGGTCATGCCGTCGACGGCATCCGGGACACTCGCTGATCCGCGACCCGAGCGACGACCGATGGCTGCGGACCGACCTCTGGTCCACCCGCCGGGACGGCCACACCGCCCACGACTTGGAGCGGGCGCACGCCAACGCGTACCGCGGCGGACTCTCCGCCGGCCGCCGCACCTGGCAAACCGTCTGGTCCGCGGTGTTCGGTGGCGGCGGAAAGGATCCCACCGCTTCCACGGCACCCCCCACTCCGTCCGCGTCCACGGACGGGAACGTGTCACCGGACCGGGATGCTCGCTCCGTGACGCCAACGTCCACGGCGACTGACCGCCGGGCCGGACCGGAATCCCACCCGTCCCATCTATGCCGTTGCGTCCCGGCAGCACCACACGACTGTGGCCGGATTCGTCATCTGACGGGTGTTCGAACACGGTGATACTCAGGGCTGGGCAATCCGCCCGAACCCCTACGTCCGGAGGACATCCATGCCCCAGTCCAGTGTGCACATCGCAGCCGTGCTCGACGCGTGGCTGACCGGTGCCGACACCGCGTACGGCCTGTCGAACCCGGCCGGCCCGCTCTACGTCGGCGGCGCGGCCGCCGAGGCCGCCCTGACCGACCCGAGCGACTCCCTCTACGGCTTCTGTTCCAGCCCGAGCGGCTCGCGCGGCAGCTGGTGTTGCTGACACCGTGATCACGGGGAACCGCGCGCTCATCGGCGCGGTTCCCTCGCTATGTCCAGGCGCCCGCGGGGCGCACGCGCGGCGGAGAGGGAGACGGCGGACGGTGAGCGGATCGATGACGGAGAAGCCGCAAGAACCGACGGCGAAGGAACCGGAATCCCGGGACGAGACCGAGTGGTTCGACCCGCCCGTACGGTCCATCGCCCGGCCCTGGCGGGAGGAACTTGCCCGGCGGCTGGCCACCGTGGGCACGCTGGAGCCGGACGAGCGGAACACGCTCCTGCAAGCCGGCCACACCGCCCTGCTGCGGTCCCTGCACGCGAAACTGTCCCGGCTCTTCCTCATCGAACTGCACGCCCTGCGCATGACCGCGGGCAAGAGCCCCACCGCCGAGGGGACCTCGCGGACCTGGGCCGCGTTCATCGAGCAGGCGGGCGAGGACGGCTATCTCGAACGGCTGGCCGCCGAGCGGTACCCGACCCTCGCCCGGCGCGTCGCCTCGGTGGCGCAGTTGTCGGTCGCGGCCACCACCACCTTCGCCGAACGGCTCGCCGCAGACCGCGAACTGCTCACGACACTGCTGGGAGCGGCACCCGGCCGACTCCAGGCCGTCGCCTTCGGCGAGGGCGACAGCCACCGGGGCGGCCAGACCGTCAGCCGGGCCGAATTCACCGGCGGGACCGTCATGTACAAACCCCGCCCGTCCCAGGCCGACATCGCGCTCGGCGAGCTGCTGGACGACATCTACGCGGACTTCCCCGCCTCCCTGGCACCGCACGAGCGCATCCGGGTGCCGCGGATCCTGGCCCGCGACGGCTACGGCTGGGCCGAGTTCGTCGCCCACCGCTACTGCGCCTCCGACACCGAACTCGGCGTGTTCTACCGCAACATCGGCCACTGGCTGGCCGTGCTCCGCCTCACCGGCGGCACCGACATGCACGCCGAGAACATGATCGCGGCCGGACCGGTACCGGTCATCGTGGACGCCGAGACACTCTTCGACGCCCCCGCCCCGTTCCCGCCCAGCGGCCAGGGCGACGCCGTCGACGTGGCCGCTGCCGCCATCCGGCGCACCGTGCTGCGCACCGGACTGCTGCCCGTGCGCGGCACCGGCTTCGCGCTCGGCGGGGTCGACATCTCCGGGATCGGCGCGCTCCCCGGCCAGCAGCCGCTCATCCCCAACCCGGTGATCGCCGACGGCGGCACCGGCGCGGCCAGCTTCCAGGTGGACCTCGTCGCGATGCCCACCGCGGGCAACCACCCCAGCCCCACCCCGGTACTGAGCACATACTGGGACCGGATCCTCGCCGGCTTCCGCGAGATGACCGCGCATCTGCGCCGTCCCGGCACCGACCCGCACCAACTGCTGCGCCGCTTCGAGGGCGCCCAAGCGCGTCGGATCCTGCGGCCCACTCAGGCGTACGTCGACATCGGCCGCATGCTGTGGCACCCGGCGTCCCTGCACAACGAGCCGGCCGCGGTCGAACGCGCCCGGGACATCCTCCGGCGCAACGCCGAAGTGCTGCCCGGCGCGCCCCGCGACCGGGCGACCATCGACGGGGAGATCGCGGAGCTCCTGGCCGGAGACGTGCCGATGTTCAGCTTCACCGTGGACACGGCGGCCGTACGCGCCACGGTCGAGGACTGGAGCTCCGCGGACCTGGCGTTCGAGGAGTCGGTGATCCAGGACGCGCTGGTCGGCGCCTACCTCAACGAACGCACCCTGCCGGGCCGGGTGCGAGCCCCCGCATGGGACCCGCATGCCCGGGACCGGGACCGGCGCCGCCGGGACCTGGCCGCGCAGATGGTACGGCGGCTGTGCGACGGCGCGGTGCGCGGCGAGGACGGCACGGTCACCTGGATCAGCCCCGTCTTCACCCCCGCCGGCTGGTCCATCAGGGTGCTGCCCGCCGATCTCTACACCGGGCAGGGAGGAGTGGCGCTGGCCCTCGCCGAGTATCTGACCGAGGTGCGCGCCGGGCGGGCCGACGAGGTGCCCGGCGTCGCCGAGACCTATGAGGGCGCCCTGCGTGTGCTGGTCGGCACCGAGGACCACACGCCGGCGCCGTCCGCCGGAGCGTTCAGCGGCGCCGCGTCACAGGTGTGGACGTGGCTGGCCCTGCACCGGGTGCTCGGCGAACAACGGCTACTGGAACGGGCCGCCGACCGGGGCCCGCTCCTCGTGGAGAGTCCTCTTGTCGAGAACGACGTCGAGGTGGACCTGCTCAACGGCGCGGCCGGCGGCATCGTCCCGCTGCTCGGCCTGGCCAAGGCGACCGGGCAGGACCGCTGGCTGGACGCCGCCGCACACATCGGCCGCCGACTCACCGGCCTGGCCACCGTCGACGCGAGCGGCGCCCGCTGGACGACCCGGCTCAACCCGGAGGGCATCGGAGGCTTCGCGCACGGCGCCACCGGCATCGGCTGGGCACTGGCCCGGCTCGCCCTCGACGGCGCCGGTTCCGCGGCCGACCGGCGCGAGTGGTCCCGCGTCGCCGAGCTGGCCTTCGCCTACCAGGAGTCCCTGTACCGGCCGGAGCACGGAAACTGGCTGGACGTACGGATCGGCGCGGAGGAGGACTTCTTCACCAGTTGGTGTCACGGCAGCGCGGGCATTGGCATCGGCATGCTCGACCTCCACCGTCGTACCGGCGAAGCGGCCCACCTCGAGATCGCCCGGCGTGCCGCGCACGCCTGCGCCGATGAGGGATTCGGCTGGAGCCACACCCTCTGCCACGGCGACCTCGGTTCCTGGGAGTTGCTCACCGCCCTCGACTTCGCCGACCGCGCCGACCTGGACGCAGAGATCCTCACCGGCCTCGAACAACGCGGCCCGGTCGGCGGCTTGGCCCGAGAGGCCTTCTCGCCCAGCCTGATGTCCGGCCTCGCGGGAGTCGTGCACACCCTCCTGCGGATGCACCCCGAGTCCGGCCTGCCCAATCCGCTCCTCCTCGACTAGGCCGTGTTCGAGCACCGGCGCCGTCCGCCCGGAGGGCACCACACCGGGCAGGCCGAGCTCCGTCGACACGGCCACACCGCCCACCTCGGCCTTCTCTGCGCCGGACCGTGCTGATGTGACAGCGGTGCGTGTGTCACACTCCGCAGCATGACACTTGATCACGCCGGCGGGGCGTTGAGTGTGGGGCAGCGTGACACGGAGCTCAACGAGCGCTTGTCGCAAGGCCTGGACGAGATCAACTTTCCTGCCACTGGAACCACTCCGGCAGACCAGAGTTCACTTTCCGTGAAGGTTGTCGACGACGCAGGCGAACTCATCGGGGGCCTTGCCGCCTGGACGTGGGGTGGGCTACTCGGCATCGAGATGCTCTGGGTCCGCGAGAAGAGCCGTAAGGACGGGTGGGGCACGAAGATCCTCATCGCTGCGGAGGAGGAGGCACGTCGGCGCGGCTGCGACCGCGCCTGTGTATCGTCCTTCACCTTTCAGGCCCCGGGGTTCTACCAGCGGCACGGCTACGTCGAGACCGGACGAACCGTGGGTATCCCAGGCGGTGCTGAGGATGTCCACATGTTCAAGGAACTGGAGTAGGTCTCCGCGGGTCACCGGCGGTTCTCCCGATGAGAGGGAACAGCCGGGAGTCCGCGAGAGACTACCTACGGCTCGGCCAGCGGTCTGAAATGCTGCGCACGTGGGCCGCTGTCACCTTCATGACCGGGCGCCTTACCGCAAAGGCGCTGCCCGCAGCCGGATGAACGAGCACACGCGCGTCCACTGGTCTGCTCAGTCCTGCCCGCTCCGGGCAACCTCATGCCCGGCCGTGCGCCATCAGCGCCGTGTGAGGCAACGTCAATACGCGACCAGGCCCGGCGAACTCCGCGCAGAGCGACTCGAAGCGGTCCTTGATATCCGCGATGACCGACGGATCCTGGCCCGTGACAATCTGGCCGATCGTTGCCACTCCGGCGGCCGGCCCGCTCCACCATTCTTCGATGGTTGTCCGATGGTCCCAGGACAGGGTGCCGCAGACGACATCCATCAGGCCTGCGTCGCGCAGCAACGTTGCGAGGCCTTGTTCGGTGCGCGGAAAGTCGTCATCGGGCGCAAGAGCCGGCAGGTGAGCAGGACGCGTGACGCCCGCAGCCTGAACGGCCCTGCCCAGCAGGGCCTGCCCGGCGGCCGCGGGAACCGTCCAGATGGTGACGGCCGTCCGCCCGCCAGGCCGCGTCACGCGGCGCAGTTCCTTCAGGGCTTCCCGGGGCCGTCCGACATGGTTGAGGACGAAGTTGCCGACCACGGCATCGAACTCATCGTCTGCGAACGGCAGACGGGGCAGAGCGGAAAGCCGCACGTCGGCTGACGGGGCCGCCAGCGCTGCCCGTACGAGCATGTCGGGTTCGGCGTCGACCGCCGTCACCTTCGCGCCCCGCTCACACGCGGCCGCGGCGGCAGTGCCCGTGCCCGTGCCCACGTCGAGTACCCGCGTACCCTCCCGGACACCGGCAGCGTCGAGGAGCCCAGGCACGGGATACGCGCACAGTCTGGCAAAGCTCGCAGCATAGGCATCGGCCTGCCCTGCCCATGCGCGCCGCTCGGACTCGTCAAACGCCGTATGCACTACCCGTCCCCTCTCCGGAACAACCACCCACTGCGACGACAACACCGCAGGTCCCGACGCTAACGCATTCTCGAATCGGTGTTTTCTGCGGTGGCCGGGGCGAGAGGAGACATTCCTCGTGGCGAGGGCGCGGCCGCGTCACTTCGAGCGGGTCCGTGAGGTCACCTGCGGTTGCCCGGAGGTCTGCCCGAGCGGCTCCTCTCGGGACGCGCGAGCTCCGGTAGAACGGGCGGCGTGTGGTGGGGCGATGGACTCCGGTCCTGTTCGACCTCCGCCGCTGGAGCCCAAGGGAATGGAGCAGGCCGGGTGCGCGCACACGGGGACAAGAACGAGATGCACGGCTCGTATGCCGCGAGCAGGCCGGCCAGGCCCACCACCACGGGTCCGCTTGCCGAGCTCCAGCGCATGGCCGGGAACGCTGCCGTGACACGCGCGCTGCGGTCTGGCTCCTTGCCGTTCTCCGCCGGACTCGGGCACGTGGCCGCGGGCGCTTCCGCGACCCGCCCCGTTCAGCTGGTCGCGGATGCGGACGCCGGAGCCTCCGCCGCGGCGGCCGCCACTACCTACCGCCTGCAGATCCAGGTCTCCAAATCCACCAACAGCTACGACCCCACCTACTGGGCGGGGCGGTTCGGACACGCCTGGGTGGCCCTCTACACGACGGAAAACGGAGCGGAACGGGCCAAGACGTTCGGCTTCTTCCCGGCGGAAGACGTACGCGACGGCAACCCTCTGAGGACGGTGAAAGGATGCGTCTACAAGAACCATGACCGACCGGAGAAGGCGAGCAGCAAGTTCACCGCCGATCTCACTCCGGACCAGTATCAGAGGGCGATGGCCTACATCGATGAGAACCACGACCACCCCTACAGCCTGACCAGGTACAACTGCACCAGTTTCGCCCGCGGCGTCTACGCGGCGGCCACGGGAGGAACGGCACCGAACCGGTTCGGCATCCCCCTGGACAACCCGAACCTGCTGCAGGACGGGATCAAGAAGAACAACCAGTCGGCCGGCAAGCCCAGGAGGGGCGAACACATCGACGCCCCTCTGGTGGACAGCAGCGCCCCCGAGTCGGACTCCGAGGAGATCACCCCGCGCCCTCCGGAGGGCGGGCTCGTGGCGATTCCCGGGATGATGCTGCCGCACGCGGCTCCCCAGGACGACCGCCCCGTCATCGACTGAGCCTGCCGAGCAGGCCGGAGCCGCCATCTGCTCGCGGTACGTTCGGTGTTCGGACCGAGACCCGCCACGACAAGGATCGCCTGGCCCCTCCGGCGGACGCGGCGCCGACCTTGACGAGGTGCGGAGCTGGCCGGGCCTCGTCATGGCTCGCTCCGCGATATTCAGCGGGAGGAGCAACCTCATCCCGCTTCTTGCGCTCCTACCTCCCGTGATGAAAGCAAGGAAAGCCGAGGCCCCGTGAACGGACTGCTCCGCGCCGCCCGGGAGTACCCGCGCCGTGCACCGCTCACCCTTGCCTATGTCTGCCTGCTCCTGGTCGGCCACGCCTGGGTCGGCCACGGGATGCCCGCGGAGCGGGCGGCCACCCTGCTGGGCTTCCTCAGCACCAACCTGGAGAACCTCCAAGACCATCCGGTGGCCGCCCTGCTCGGCAGTGTGCTGTTCTTCGACGGCACGCTCACGGATGTCGCATCACCCGAGTTCGTGGGCACGTTGATCACCTTGGGCCTCGGTGTGTGCGGTTTCCTGGCCTGGGCTGAGCACCGGTGGGGCAGGCCACGCGCCGTGGCTGTGTTCCTCGGCGGACATGTCGCGGCCACTCTGCTCACCGCTGTCGTCATCACCGTCGCACTGCGGCACGGCTGGTATCCGGCGGCCGTGCGTCAGGCCACGGACTACGGCGTCAGCTACGGCGCGCAGACCGTGATGGCAGCCGGCACACTGGCCCTGCCACGCCGGGGCCGCCTCCTCTGGGCGCTCTTCGTGCTCGCCTGGCCCCTCGGCGGCGCCGAGTGGACGGGTCCGCTCCCTGACTTCACCACGGTCGGCCACCTCATCGCGGCGGCCCTGGGCTTCGGGATCGTGGCTGTCTCGGTGTTCGGTCGGCACCGGAGCCGGGTCGCCGGGGCATCCTCCGCTGCTCACGGGTCCGCGCCCGACAGAGGCGGCCTTCCGGAATCGGCGTCACCGGCAACAGGAACGGCCCCCAGATCCAGCGAGCGCACCCCCACGCCGTGATGGACGGTGACAACAGCCCCTGCAGCCCGGGCGGCGGCGTCTCATCCACGGCGCCGAGCTGCTGACCACACCGCGATCGGTCGACGGCAGCGGTCCGGTGCCGCCGTGTCCCGGTGTTCCTGTGTGAAGCATCGGCCGGGTTCATCCGACGGGTGCCCATGACGGCGGCCGTCTAAGCCGAGGGGCGTTTTCCGGGACCTTCGGCCGTAGGACGCTCCGGCTCTGGCGGTCAGCGGGCGAACGTTCCCACCGGGTGGGTCCTCGCTTCGGTGATCGGGACCGGAGCCTTCGCCGGACGCCAGGCCGCGCTCGCACCCCCGATCCGGAGCACACGATTCCTTCAAACTTTCCTCATTTTATGATTACTTCTCGATATGCTCCGCGAGCATCATTGGCACCACTGAGGGGGGTTCCTCATGCGCGTCCGCCGCGCTCTGACCGCCGCATCGGCCATGGCCTTCGTCGCCGGGCTCGGGCTTGCCACCGCTCTTCCGGCGCAGGCCGCCGAGTACTCGTCGGCGCTGAAGATCAAGGGCATCCAGTACGACGCCCCTGGCACGGACTCCAACAGGTGCTCAGGCGGAAACACCAAGAACGAGTACCTGACGATCAAGAACTACTCCCGGTCGAACGTGAACCTCAAGGGCTACGTCGTCAAGGACGCCGCCGGCAACACGTTCACTTTCCGGGCCAGCCACGTCCTGGAACCAGGCGACTACGTTCACCTGCGGGGCGGCAGGGGCACCGACTCCGATGCGGGAAACGTCGTGTACCGGCAGAACTGCAACTTCCTGTGGAACAACGACAAGGACACCGTCTACTTCAACAAGCCCCCCGGTGCGCGTGCCGACGTCCACGCCTACACCAAGAAGGCCAACGACCGGGACGGCAACGGATACATCACCTACCACGCCTGACCCGGTCGACGCCCGCCTGAACGGCCCCGGGCGTGAACGCGGTGAGTGCTTCGCCGGCCGGGCAGGGCACTCACCGCACTCTCGGCCGATCTCCGGGTGTCCCGGGAAGCTATGACGTTCCGGACCGATCCGTGACATGCGCGAAAGCGGAACCGGCGCCGCTCCCGCCGACGCGTCTTCCTCGGCCTTCCGCCGACCACGCCGCGAGCTCGTCGCGTGCGGCGCGCAGCAGGTCGCCGGCCGGAGCCGTCGCCCCGTTGGTGACCAGGGCGAAGTGCAGCCCGCCGGCGCCGGGAGCGGTGAGCAGGAGGCGCCGACTGCCCGTACCGCCCGGTTCGGCTGCCACGGCGATCGGCACGCCGTCGGTGTACTCCCCGGGCGAGTGCACACTGCCGAGGTCGGAGACGACGGTGGTGCGCGACGGTGTGAACGAAGCGGGCAGATGCAGTTCCGTGGGTGCCGTGGACCCGTCCGAGCGCCACAGCAGAAGCCCGTACTGACCGGTCCCGACGACCTCGCGGGTCCGTGGCAGGTGCGGCGGCACGGGGTTCCAGGTGAGTGTGGTGGAGCCGTCGCGGGAGCGGTCCTCGTAGGTGAAGGCGACGGTGCGGCCGGCGGTGGCACTCGGGTAGAGACGGTCGAGGAGACGGCCGTCCTGGCGCAGCACCGGGGTCCCGGAGTCGTCGGTACGCACCGCCGACAGGTCCTCGTCGTTCCAGGCGTCCGCTGCGGTCAGCACCTTGCTCGCGTTGCCGTTCATCCGCTCGCGGTGGCGTCCGTGGTAGATGTCCCACTGCCATTGGGTGCCGGACAGCACCGGACCCGAGTCGCGGGGCCGTGACCACCATGCCGCGCCGGGAAGCCGCGAGTCGAGCGCCTGGTACATCGCCTTCATCACGGTCGGCGCCTTGTCGGAGACGGATCCGCTCAGCGGATGCCCGAACTCGCTGACGACCGCCGCCGTTCCCGCGGCTGCGGCGCGATCGCGGACGGTGCCGAAGTCGCCCGCGTACTGCCCGTCCTTCGCCTTGCCCCACATGAAGACGCCGGAGATCGCCTTCTGGTCGTAGAAGTGGGTGTTGAAGACATAACGGGGGCCGAGCCGGCCGGCGTCGAGCAGACCGCCTTCCTGCCGCTGGAAGTCCAGGTTGGCGTTCCAGAAGAGATTCGGTTCGACGAACGCGGGCTTGTCCCGCCATCCCGCCGCGTCCATCCGGGCACGGAACCTCTCGTAGAACGGCCACAGCAGCTCGCGCTCCCAGGACCGGCTGCTCTGCCCACTCTCGTACACGCCCGCATGCGGCTCGTTGTACGGGTCGAACCCGACGACACCGGCGAACTCGGCTGAGGTCAGGTGCCCCGCGAGATACTCCATGGTGGTCTGCGCGGTGGAGAGGAACGCGTCCTGGATGCCACCTCTGTTGTGCCAGAAGTCGTACGTCGCCTTCGTCACGGCCTGGTTCTGCGTGATGTTCTGGCCCCAGAACAGACAGACCCCGCAGAACTCGGCGGGGTACCCGCCGGCGTCCACGACCCACTTGGGTGCTCCGTCACCCGTGTACCAGCTGCTTTCGTTGAAGAGGTACCGGGAGAACAGGTCCTGGTGGAAGTCCGGGTACACGCGGATCCCGGCACGCAGAAAGGCCCGCATCTGCGCGGTTGCCGCAGCGAGATACGCGGTGTCGACCCGTCCGCGCACGGGTTCGGCGTATGCCCAGGACAGCAGGAACCGCACGGAGTTGCCGCCGCCGACCGCCCGCAGGGCGGCCGCCGACTTCTCGGCATCGGCGACGGAGGCGAAGGGCAGCCCTCTGTTCTCCTCGAGCTTGGTCTCGCCGGACACGTTGTACCCGCGCAGGACGACCTCACGGCCCAGCCCGTCGACGAAGTGGCCTTCCCTGACCGTGAACGATGCCGCGGCGGCTTCGTCGAACCACAGGGAGCCGGCCTGGGGTGCCGCGGAGGAGGGGGTGCCCGACCCGATGAGGGAGGTGGCGAGGAGGACCAGCACACCCATGAGACGCACGCGCATCGTCGGCATGCTCTCACATTCCTGATGTGCCGTCAGTTTGTCAATATCGCAGCGGTGCTCGACAAGGTACGGGCGTCATCGGAAGGCGGGCTGATGGACGAGGCCCCGCCGTCAGGAGGGGGTGGTCGTCCGCCCGTGCGAAACGGGGCCGGTGTTACGCGTAACAGCCGTTGACGGTGGCCGCGAGGTCGTCCATGGCGTCCTTGGTGGAGTTCTGGTCGGCCGTGGCGCCGTTCTCGATGAAGGAGAACACCTTCCACTTGCCGTCCTTGCCCTGCGTCAGACCGCTCAGCGCGATAGCACCGGTGAGGGTGCCCGTCTTCGCGCGTACCTTGCCCACCGCGCACTTGGAGTTCTCGCCGTCGAAGCGGCCGTACTCCGAGCCGAGCGTGCTCCCGGCCTCGCCGGAGACGGGCAGGCCCTCGAGCACGGAGCCGAGGGTGTGCGCGTAGCGGGGCTGCGTCAGCAGGTCGAGGATCTGCGCGAGGGTGGTGGCCGGGATGCGGTCCTTCCGGGACAGGCCGCTGCCGTCGTGGAGCTCGAAGTCGTCGAGCGAGACGCCGTACACCCCGCTCAGGACCTGGCGCAGGACCTCGGTGCCGCCCTCGAAGGTGGCGGGGTGGCCGGCGCCCAGCGCGGTCATCCGCAGAAGGCTCTCGGCGATGTTGTTGTCGCTGTGCTTGAGCATCGACTTGACGATCTCCGACAGCGGTGCCGACTTGTGCCGGGCCACCGGCACGTCCTGCGGACTCGCGGTGGCGCGTGTGACGTCGCCGGTGACGGTGACGCCCCCTGCGGCGAGCTGATTGGCGAATGCCTGCCCGGCGTCGACGGAGGTGTCCTGGACGGCGTGCTTGTCAACGACCAGCGCGCGGACCGGGGCGACGGTGTCGGGGTAGTAGCCGTCGTTCCAGCCGTCGGCCAGCGTAGGCTCGGGGAACAGGCTGTCGTCGACGGCGACCTTCACGGTGGTCAGGCCGGCGGCCTTCAGTCCGGCGACAGCGGATTTCGCCAAGTCGGTGAGGTCGGCGGTGGTCAGGGTACGGTCACCACCTCCGACGAGGGTCAGGGTGCCGTTGCCGTACACGACCCTGGTGGTGAACCGGTGGTCCGGGCCGAGCACGGTCAGGGCGGCGGCCGACGTGGCGAGCTTGGCGTTGGACGCCGGCATCAGCGCGGTCGAGGCGTTGTGGCCCCAGATGGTCGTGTCGGACTCCGCGTCGATGACCACGCCACTCACATTGGAGCCGAGCCGCGTGTCGTGTACGCGGGTCTCCAGGTTCGCGGCGATCCGCTGGTCGTCGGGGTCCGGGACGTCGGTCTTGGCCGTTGCGCCGACACCCTTTTCGGCAGCGAAGGCGTTCGGGCCCGCCAGCGCGGCGGAAGCCACGGGCACGGCCATGGCGAGGACGAGAGCCCTCTGCAGACCGGTTCCCGTGCCGTTCCGTCTGGGCTTGCGATGCCGGCGCCGGCCACCCGGAAGGAAGGCGTTCTCGGGTGTCTCGACAGCTATTTCATTCATGGGGGGCAAGGCCTTCAGGAGTGGGGGTCCCTGGATGACGGAAAACAAGCGCACAGTATCAGCCGTCGCACAAGCAATCAGCTCAAGATCGTCATTCTGGCCGATACGGGCAAAGGATGTGCACGAAAGGCCATTTGATCGGGCCTGACGCTGGACCTCGGGCGCCCGGCGTGCTGGGTGTGATGACTTCTCGGAAAACCTCGGTGATCCGATTGGAGTCGGTGAAAAGGGAGTTCCCGGGCCCCAACTTGGTCGCCGGCGTGCCCCGGTACACCGGTTCGAGCGGAGCTGGCGATGCTGCTCCGCAGCTGCTGGGCCGATGCAGACTCCCACGACGGCAGGCACCACCACCGCCCCGACTCCCGCAGGGACGTGGGCAAGAGGCCACTTGGACAGGGAAAACGCAACTTCGACATGGCTCGGCAGAGGCAGCTACCTTCACCTGGCCCTCGGTGGTCGGCCACGGTCGCACAGGGATTCCTTCAGGCTGGACCACCCGCTACGGGATGAGTCGGTCACGCCCCACGAACCCTCGCCCCATGCAAGCCGCCGAACTGTGTCCACGTCAGACAGCCCCAACCAGGAAGAGACGCATGCCCCATCTTGCTCTGTACACATTCGGCGTCCTGAAGTCACCTCTGGTCGATCCCGCACCTTTCACGCGCGAGTTCTACGACATGGGTGAGGCCGTCTACCGGAAGATCAGTCAGCACCCCGGCTACCTCGCGCGTGCTGAAGCGGCGGACGGTGACCGGGGCGCGCTCTTCGAGGCGGAGTGGGGCGCGTGGGGAGAGTTCGCCGTACCGGCCTGGTACGGGAAGGGCCGAACGCGGGAAACCACCGCCCTGGCCGCGACCCTCTCGCTCTGGACCGGTCTGCGCCCCGCCTTCGACGCCGTCTACACCGGTCTGCACCGTGAGGCGCTGAACAGGCGTTACGACTGGTTCGAGAGGACAGGGCACCCGAACTACGTGTTCTGGTGGGTCTCCGACGGCGTGATACCCACCTGGCAGGACGGGGTTTCCCGGCTGGAGCACCTCCACGACCACGGCTCCGCGCCGCACGCCTTCACCTTCCAGGACTCGTTCGCCCCGGACGGAACTCCTGCCAGGATCAGAGGCATCGGGCCGAAGGACGACCCGGTTCGCTGACGAGGAAGCCTGAACGACGGGGTTCGCTGTCAGACGCCTCGATTGAATGACGGCGAACACCCGGGCCAACGGCTCGGCCTCTTCAGGACACCCGCACCAGGTAGTGCGCTCCACGCCACCCGGGCGTACCACCTGCGGTCACCCCTCCGGATCGACCGGCTGCCGCGCCGCGTGACAAAAGGCGCTGCAGGGCAGAAGCAGCCGGTTCCCGCGCGTCCTGCCGCGGGGACCGGCTGATGATCCGGTGCCACGTTCCCCAGCCTCACGCGGGGGTGGCTCAGCCGGCGCGGCGTTCCTCTCCGTCCCGTGCCACGCGCGGACCGGCGGGAACGGGCAGGAATCCGGACCGGACGAAATAGCCCAGGTAGACGCTGAACAGCTCCTCGTCCACGACCGGGCAGTCGATCCCCGTGCCCTCCAGCGCGCTCTGAGTGGCCGTCGTGTCGAAGATGAGCCCTCCCTCGGAGCCTGCCCCTTCGGTCTCCGCCCTGAGGGTGCTCAGCAGCGGGAAGGCCGCGTTGCCGGGGTCCGCGTGGATACGGTCCAGCCACTCCGGCGGACCGACGTCCGTGATGTGATAGCCGGCCCGGCGTAGCCAGCCCACGGCCGTGTCGAGGCGGGTCAGCCGTCCGGCGGCCAGGTGGAAGGTGCCGGACGCGGCCTGAGCCTGCTGGGACAGGGCGACGATCGCTTCGCTGACGTAGTCCACCGGGGCCAGATCGAAGGCGGTCTCCAGGCCGGCGGGCGCTGCCTGTGCCTGGACGCATGCCTTGAGGATCAGCCACATGAAGTCGCCGGTCTGGCAGGCGCCCGTCGCTGAGTCTCCGAAGATCCGTGTGGGCCGGTAGACGGAGACGGGCAGCCCGCGCGAGCGGGCCTGTCCGACCAGCCCCTCGGCCACCCACTTGCTCTGCGTGTACCCGTGCACGAGCGCGGTGGCCGGGCCGGTCGGGTGCCCGGCCCCGACCACCCCGCCGGGCTCGCCGGAGGTGAACACGCCGACGGTGGAGACATGGTGGACCGGCACCGTGCGGTGCAGTGCGGCCAGCCGTAGAACCTCTTCGGTGCCCCGGACGTTGGCGTCGCGCAACTGGGCGTAGGAGAAGACCAGGTTGACCGCGGCTCCGGGATGGTAGACCGCGTCCATCGTGCGCGCGAGACGGTCGAAGTCAGACTCCGTAAGACCCAGACGGGGTTCTGCGAGGTCGCCGGCGAGTACGGTGATCCGCTCCCGCGGCACCCGGTCCCACAGGCCGTACAGCTCCAGGGTGGCGCGCAGCCGTTCAGCGGCGTGTGCCTGGTCGCGTCCGCGGACCAGGCAGTGCACGGTGGCCCGGGTGCGGCGCAGCAGGTCACGCAGCATGAAAGCGCCCAGGAATCCGGTGGCCCCCGTGAGCAGCACGTGCAGGGGTTCCTTGGCCACGGTGGTGACGTCAGCCGTGGGGCCGATGCCGGCGTCCAGCCGTACTTCCGCGGACAGGTCCGGGTCGCCCGGGGCGGTCGGGACGGTGCCGTCGACCATGAGCGCGAGTCCGGAGACGGTGGGCGCGGTGAATACCGCCTGCAGGGGCACGGATGCGCCCAGTTCCGTACGCAGTGCCAGGACCAGGCGGGTCGCGAGCAGGGAGTTGCCGCCGAGGGCGAAGAAGTCGTCCCCGACGCCGATTCCGTCGAGACCCAGCAGTCCGGACCAGATCAGGGCGATCGCCTTCTCCATGGCGGTGCCTGGCGGAGCTGAGTACGTGGCGGTGTCGGCCGGGTCCCTGGGCTGCCGGACGGCCAGAGTCCTGCGGTCGACCTTCCCGCTGGAGGTCAGCGGGAAGGCATCCAGGGCGATGCAGCGAGCCGGGACCATGTAGCCGGGCAGGCGCCGGCGCAGCACCGAGGCGAGGGTGTCCGCCGCCGGGGGCTCGGAACCGGCGAGATAGTAGGCGACCAGGTGCTTGCCCGCCCCGGCCCCCGGATCACGTGTCACCACCACTGCGTCGGCGACGCCGGGTACGTCCCGCAAGGCCGCCTCGACCTCGCCGGTCTCCACCCGGTGGCCGCGTATCTTGACCTGGTCGTCGCCGCGGCCCAGGCACTGAATGCGGCCGTCCGGCAGGAACCGCGCCAGGTCCCCCGTGCGGTACAGCCTGCCATCGGAGGTACGGACGAACTTCTCCTCCGTCAGCTCGGGCCGGCCCGGGTAGCCCCGGGCCAGTACCGGGCCGGAAACGCACAGCTCTCCTACCGCGCCCACAGGGACCGGCCGCAGCCGTCCGTCGAGCAGCCGTATGCGCGCGCCGTCGACGGGCCGTCCTATGGGAGGCAGGTCCGGCCAGGCGTACGGGTCGCCGGTCAGCATCTCGGCGGTGACCACGTGGGTCTCCGACGGCCCGTACTGGTTGTCCAGGGTGGCCGTGCACAGCGTGGAGAAGAACCGGCGCAGGGCCGGAGTCGTCTGCAACTGCTCGCCCGCGGTGACGATCTCGGTGAGGGAAGGGCACCGGCGATCGGTGGCGCAGGCGTGTTCCACCAGCTGCTGGAGGGCCACGAACGGCAGGAACAGCCGCTGGACGTGCTCGGCCTCGATGAGGTCGAGCAGCTTCTCGGGGTCCTTGCGGATGTCGTCGTCGACCAGGACCAGCGTGCCACCGGTGGACCAGGTGCTGAAGAGCTCCTGGAAGGCGACGTCGAAGCTGAGGGAGGTGAACTGCAGGGTGCGGACGCCGGGGGCGGCGGTGGAGCGGCGGGACTGCCAGTCCAGCAGGTTGGCCAGCGGTCCGTGCGGCATCGCGACGCCCTTGGGGCGGCCGGTCGATCCGGAGGTGTAGATCAGGTAGGCGAGGTCGTCACCGGTGACGGCGGTGCGGACGTCGCGGTCCGTGTCGGGGACCTCGTCCAGGAAGCAGGGTCCGACACCTGCCGGGAGAGCTGCGCGGTCGGCCAGAGCCCGCTGGGTGAGCACCACGCCGGCGCCGCTGTCCTCGACCATGAAGGCGATCCGGTCGGCCGGATGGGCCGGGTCTATGGGTACGTACGCACCGCCCGCCTTGAGCACGCCGAGCACGGCCACCGGCAGGTCCAGCGAGCGTTCCACGCAGATGGCGACCGGGGTGCGCTCCAGTCCGCGATCGACCAGGTGAGCGGCGACGGCGTCGGACCGGCGGTTCAGTTCGCCGTACGACAGCTCCTGCCCCCGCCAGCGGACCGCCACGGACCGTGGCTGCTGCCGCGCTCGCCGCCGGAACGCCTCGTGCGCCAAGGCGGCGGTTTCGACGGCCTCGGCGTCCTGCGCCCAGAGGTTGAGCTGGTCCCGCTCCTCCCGGGGCAGGACGTCCAGTTCGCACACCGGGCGGCCGGGATCGGCGACGACTTCCTCCAGGAGTGAGCGCAGACGTGCGGCGAGCCGGTGTGCGGTGGCCGCGTCGAACAGGTCGGTGGAGAAATCCCAGAGACCGCGGAAGCCGTCCCCGGCGGGGATCATGTGCAGGAACGAGTCGTACTTGGCGGTCCCGGAGTGGACGTACAGCCGTTCGGCGTCCACGTCCGGCAGATCGAGGTTCGGGGCGGGAGCGTCGTCGAGGGCGAAGACGACCTGGAACAGCGGGAAGCGGCCCAGCGTGCGTTCCACGCCCAGTTCGCGCACCAGGTGGCTGTACGGCAGGTCCTTGTGCCGGACGGCCGACCAGATCGACTCCTTCGCGATGTCCACGAACTCCTGGAAGGACAGGTGGGCGGTGGGGCGCAGGCGCAGCGGCATGACGTCGGTCAGGCAGGCGATCATGCCTGCTACCTCGGGGGTGTCCCGGCGGGAGACCGGGGTTCCGATGACCACGTCGTCCTGCCCGGTGTGCCGGCCGATCAGCACGGCCAGCGCGGCGGTCATGACCGCGAACGGGGTGGTCCGCAGCCGTCGGCTCAGCCTCCGGATGCCCTGGCCGAGCATGGCGCCGACGGTGAACTCGATCCGGTCTCCGCCGGCGCCGAGCACGGCCGGTCGGGGACGGTCGGCGGGGAAGGCGGATTCCTCGGGGGCGTCCGCGAGGCTGTGCTTCCAGAACGCGAGGGCTTCCGCCCGGGCCGCTTCTCCGCCGTCCCGCTGGGCGGCTGCGTAGGGGCCGAACTGGAGGGGGAGTCCGGGCAGAGGCGGGCGGGCCTCGCCCAGCGCCTTCCGGTAGAGCTCGCTGAACTCGTGGTCGAACAGGCTGAAGCACCAGCCGTCGACCACCGCGTGATGCACGCAGACCGCGAGTACGGCATCGTCCTGGGCGATGCGCAGCAACGTCGCCCTCAGCAGAGGCGGTTCGGACAGCACCACCGGCCCGGACACAGCCTCGCGCAGCGCGGCGTCCAGGCCGTCCTCCGTGACATCCCGGATGGTGAGCGGGACAGACAGGTGGGGGAGGACCTGCTGGACGGGCCTGCCCTCCGCCAGGACCAGTCGGCTGCGCAGGCTCTCGTGACGGTCCACGACTCCGTTCAGCGCGATGCGCACGGCGTCGATGTCCACCGGTCCCCGCAGTCGGTTGACCCAGGACTCCAGGTAGCGCGAAGTCCCCTCCTGAACCTGGTCGTTGAGCCAGATCGACTCCTGCTCGTACGACATGGGATGGCAGGAGGTCGCGTCGCCCGCCCGCCGCTCGCCGTCTGCGCCCTGAGCGGTGAGGTCGCCCAGCAGAGTGGCGTGGTCGAGCTTGCCGTTCAAGGTGCGGGGGAGCACCGGACGACGGTGGACGCTTGTCGGGACCAGGTAGCGGGGCAGTACGGCTGCCAGGGATGCGCGCACCGTCTCGGGGCCGTCGTCGCCTTCCGGGTCGGCAGCGGTGTAGAAGAGGGCCAGACGGTCGTATCCGCCACCGTCGGGCTTGGGCAGGGGGATCACCGCGCAGTCCCGCACGGCCGGAAGACGCCGGGCGGCGGCTTCCGCCTCGGCGGGCTCGACGCGGTGACCGGCGATCTTCACCTGCCGGTCTGTACGGCCCCGGAAGTGCAGCACCCCGTCCTCGTCCAGCGCGCCCCGGTCGCCGGTGCGGTACAGCCGGGTCGGTGTGCCGTCGATCTCGACGGTCACGAACGAGGCTGCCGAGGCCCGCTCGTTGTCCAGGTAGCCGACCGCGAGCCCGGCCCCCGCCGCGCAGATCTCTCCCTCCACACCGGGCTCCAGCGGCGTGGTCCCTTCGAGGATGTGCACGCTCGTACCCGGCACGGGCCTGCCGACGGGGGCACCGCCCGGACGGTCGCAGTCCCGCGCGGTCACGGTGTGCGCGGTGGCGAAGACGCAGCTCTCGACCGGACCGTAGCCGTTGACGAGGGCCACGCCCGGATGGGCTGACAGGAAGGTGCGGGCGTGCGCGGCCGAGAGGCGTTCACCGCCGGTGAGGACCTGGGTCAGGCCGTTGAAGCAGTCCACGTTCGCGTCGACGAAGAGGTTGAACAGGCTGGCGGTGAGCCAGAGGGAGTTCACTCCCTCGTTCTTGATCAGGTCCAGGAGGTCGTCCGGGAGCAAGTAGTCGCTCTCCACGATCACGGAGGTGCCGCCGGTGGTGAGCATCCCCCACAGCTCCAGGCTGAACGCGTCCCAGGAGGGGGGTGCCGCCTGGGGCATGACCCGGCCCGGGCCGAAGTCGGCGAATCCGTCCGGTGCGAAGAGCCGGGTGGTGGCCTGGTGAGGGGAGACCACGCCCTTGGGCACCCCTGTGGTGCCCGAGGTGAAGAAGACCGTGGCCGGGGCGGTGTGCGGCACGATGGTCGCCGCCGCGCGGACACCCTCCTGCCGGGCCTCGTCCGGTGGGGAAGCATCCGGGTCCCAGCTGTACGGACCCGGAGCACGGGTCACCACGACCGGGGCGCCGAGGGCTCCGGTGACTGCGGCGATCCGCTCCGCGGGCCAGCGGTGGTCGAGAGCCGCGTAGGCGGCGCCGCACTTGAGGATCGCCAGCAGCACCACGACCAGACTCCGCGAGCGCGGCAGGACCACCGGCACCACGTGTCCCGGCCGCACGCCCAGGTCGAGCAACTCGAGGGCACAGGCGTCGGCGAGTGCGTCCAGCCGCCGGTAGCTGACCCGCTCGGCCCCGCAGACCAGGGCGACGGCATCCGGCCGCATCAGTGCCTGATGTGTTACGGCCTCGTGGATGAGGCGTAGGTCGAGCGGCTCGCCCCCGGTCCGGACGGGACGGGACAGCGGCTGCTCGGCGGGCAGCGGGGGCTGTACGGAGCCGGGGTCGGCCGCGCCGGCGATGTCGGCGGAGAGCTCCGGTGCGCCGAGGGGGTTGTGCCGGGCGCCGACGGCGGAGGCGCAGATCCCGCCGACCGTGTCCTGGTCGAAGACCACCTGCGGATCGATCAGGATGCCCAACTCGCCGCGTACCCGGGCGCAGATCCGCATGGCGTGCAGGGAGGTGCCCCCGAGGTCGTAGAAGCTGTCCGCGGCCGTCAGGCCGTCGGCCCTGAGGACGGACGCAATGATCCGGACGACGGCCCCTTCCAGGGCAAGGGGGTCTCCGGGGGAATGAGTTGACATGAGAGAAGAGCCTTCGGTTCGTTCGCGACGTACAGCGGCTAAGAGTGGGAAGGCCGGTGGGACGTCACACCCGCAGTGGTCGAAGTCCTCGTCGTCGCGGAACCCGTCGCCGTCCCCGGGAACCGCACGAGCGTTCACGATGCGGTCCGGCCGAGTCGTGGACCACCGCATCCGCCACCAGCCGGTGCGTACGGCGGCGACCAATCCGTCGGCCGGGGCCGAGCCGGCCAGGACCGCGCCGGGTCTGGGGCCGTGGCCCGCTTGTTCGGCGCACCCACGTGTGGGCGGGGCGCGGGACGCGCACATCCCGGACGCGGCGATGCGCTGCCGCACGACCGGACCCCACGGGCGGGCTTTCGCCATGATCGAGCCCAGCGTGGGTCGACAACGGCCGTGGTCAACGTCGGTCCAGAGCAGGGTTCCGGCAAGGCGGTGTGTCGACGGGTGGTGGACGGCGGGTTTCCCGGTGTCAGCGCGGGTGCGTGCCGAGGGGGTCCCGTGACCGCCGCGTCCGCCCATCAGGGGTCGATCCCTCATGCTGCGGCCCCGCGAACCCTGCCAGATTCGTCGTCGAGGCCGCCGCCTGGCGAGGGATCGCCGGGAGGAGACACGGCCGAATGCGGGAATGTCTAGCGTTGTGGAGATGCATCATGCGCATACCTGCCCTGTCTGCCACCGTCGCGGTGGTGGCCGCCACACTTGCGGGAGGAGCAGCCCCAGCCGCTGCGACCACCGCGGCCAGCGCAGTCAATCTGGAGGCCGGCGCCGGGCTGCACCACAGTTCGGCGACGGTGACCTATCAGCGCGTCGACGGCGCGGCGAACGCTGTCAAGATCCTCTTGGTGGAGGCCAAAGCCGGCGAGCGCGACTGCGTCTGGGTGGAGTGGAACGACCCCCAGGACGGTTGGACCAGCCTCAACAGCGAGCCTCCGTGTAACGGTGGCAGCCTGGTGGAGTCGCCCAACCTGACCATCAAGGCGCCGCAGGGCCATCAGCTCAAGGTGCGCTTGGCGGCTTTCCACGGCTCTGAGCTAGTCCACAAGGACATCGAAAAGCTCTAGCCGGCCGGCGCGGCGACCCGGATCACCCCAGAGGTGGTCCGGGTCGCCGTGCTACCCGGTGCACTCGCCCCTGGACGGTGTCGAACGAGGCGGTCACGGTCGAGGGCATGGCCCCGCTCCGGGGGCCAGGGCGTGTTGTGAACGCGGTGTGGGGCTTACAGGATCCAAGGAAAGGCGTCGGGCCTTCAGCGGGTGATCGAGATTGCGAAGGGCGCGAATCCGCTGGATCGGATCACGTGTGGCACGAACAGGATCGCGGCCTCGGCGGCCCGCGCGGTCTCGATCCCGCCGAGGTCCGTGATCCACTCCTGCTGCCAGCCGAGGTCGGCGAGAAGCCCGCGTACGACCTGCTTGGCCTCTGGGTCCTTGCCGGAGAGGAAGGCGGTCGGTGTCTGGGTGAGCGCGGCGGGCGCGGTCATCACCGTGTAGAGCATCGTGTTGAGCGTCTTGACGACGCGCGTGTCGGGGAGAGCTTCTTGAAGTTGCTCCGCGAGGCTCGAGCCGGGGTAGACCAGCTCGGCCGGCAGTCCGTCTGGTCCGTCGACGGTGGCGTTGGAGACGTCTACGAGAATCCTGCCCCGCAGTTCCTCGCGCAGCGCGATGAGCCGCTCCAGCGAGCTGGCGCCCGGGGTGGCGTTGATGACGATCTGCGCTGTCCGGGCCGCGTCGGCGGCAGAGCCGGGTGAGCCGTCCGCCACGGTCACCTCGTGCCCGGCCCGGGTGAGGGCCGGGGCGAGGCTGCCGCCGACGCGGCCGTTTCCGAGCACGGCGATCGTGGTCATGCTGATGTGGTCCTTCCGGTGTTTGTGGTTCTCGTGGGAGTCAGCGGGAGAGCGTGGTGACGGCTTCGGTGTGCACGCCGGGCCCGGCGGCCAGGAAGCTCTCGCTCTCCGGGGTCCAGGGGCGGCCCTCGGCGTCGGATATCCGCCCGCCGGCCTCGGCGACGAGCAGCGCCCCGGGAAGCAGGTCCGCGCGGGCCCCGGCGAACTGCCAGAAGGCGTCGATCCGGCCGGCGGCCACGTTCAGTAGGTGCAGGGTGGCGGGCACGGATGTCCGCACCACGAGCGCATCGAAGAGCATCGCGGTGATCGAGGAGCCGATGCGCCGCACGACCTTCTCGTCCTCGTCCGGCCTGGCCTGGCTCGTGGCCACGAGGCTCAGGCCGAGGTCCGTGGTCTGTGACACGTGCAGCGGGCGGCCGTCGAGGTGGGCGCCGGCGCCGGCGAGTGCGGTGTAGGTCTCACCGGTCAACGGCAGGTGAACTGCGGTGAGCACCGGCTGGTTGTCGCGTACGAGAGTGGCGGTCACCGCCCACTCCGGCAGGGCGTGCAGGTGGTTGACGTTGCCCTCGGCCGGATCCAGGACCCACCATTCGCCGGGGGGCAGGGCCCCGCCCGCGAGCTCGTCCTCCACCAACCGGGCGCCCGGGCGCAGGAGGGTGAGGCGGGGGAGCAGGACGTCGCGGGCCGCGTCGTCGTTGGCGGCGAGCGCGCGCATCAGCTCTTCGCGGGTCTGGTAGCGGACCACGTCGCCGAATCGCTCCCGCAGCGCCGAAGCCGCCGCGCGCACGGCGATCGCGGTCTGCGCGAGCAGGTCGGCGTCGGCCGCGGAGTCGGCGGTGGCTGCAATTCCGGTGGTCTGAATCGACTCGGGCATGGCGGTGCTCCCATCTGAGCAGGGGGGTGATGAGGCGGACCAGGCGAAAGCCGTGCTTCTTTCGCGCCCGCATCTCGAAGGTAGGAGGGCCCATCATTAACTGCAAGTGCATGTAAAGCACGGTTAGGATGAGTCTCATGCAATTGGATTTGAACCTGCTCGCCGCGCTCGATGCGCTCCTGGAGGAAGGCAGCGTGGCGGGAGCCGCTGAGCGCCTGCACGTCACCGCCCCCGCGATGAGTCGAAGCCTCGGCCGGATCCGGCGCACGACGGGGGATCAGATCCTGGTGCGTACCGGGCGCACGATGACCCCGACGCCGTACGCGATCGCCGTCCGGGAACAGGTGCACGAGCTGCTGCAGCAGGTCCAGGGCGTGCTGGCACCGAGCCGCGAACTCGACCTCACGACGCTCGAGCGCACCTTCACACTCCGCTGGCACGATTCACTCGTCGCCCTCAGTGGCCCCGCGCTTCTCGCGGCTGTATGCAAGCAGGCGCCGGGCGTGCGTTTGCGCTTCATCGCGGAATCGAGCATCGACACCCCCGAGCTGCGTCGAGGCGAGATCGACCTGGAGGCGAACGCGAACCGCCCGACCGCACCCGACATTCGCGCCGATCGGGTGGCTGAGACCCAGCACGTCATCGTCGTGCGGCGAGGGCACCCGCTCACCCGAGCCAAGACTGTCACCGCCGCGCAGTACGCCGCGGCCGAGCACATCACCGTCTCGCGGCGCGGAAGGCTCGGCAACGCCCTCGACGACGTTCTCGCGCGGCTCGGCCTCACCCGACGGGTAGTGGCGACCGTGCCCACCGAAGGGGCCGCGTTCGAGTTCGTGCGCGGCTCCGACCTCCTCGTGACAGCCCCCGAATCGACGACGCGTTCAGCGGCCTCGGTTCTCGGTCTGACCCTGCTCCCGCTGCCGTTCGAACTGCCGTCGGCCGCGGTGTACCTGTCATGGCATCAGCGCTATGACACCGACCCCGCACACGTCTGGCTACGCGATCTGGCGCGGACCGCGTTGGCGCCCCGACGTAACCCAAACCCTTAAAGATCAGTAGATGATCTGGTCTCACCTGTTCGTGGGTGAGGAGGCGGTTCCGGTCGAGCGTCGTGTCGTGTGCATGATGGAGTCGCGGACATGGAACGGGTGCCGTGCTCGACTGACATGCCTGATGAGCAGTGGGTGTTGATCGAACCGCTGATCACGGCATGGAAGCAGCAGCGGGTGGCGCGGTCGGCAACTGGAGAAGGCCCTGGTCGACCGGGGCTTCAAGGACGCGGTGACCATCCACGGAGCGGTGAACGCCGTCAACGCCGAGGGGGTCCGGCGCCTTCTGCCTCAGCCGGCTGGCCGCCAAGACGTCCTCACCCAACCCGGATGCGGCCTCTACCAGAAACGGATGCAACGCCCTCTCAGCCGACTGGGATCGGCATGGTCGACGGCCGCCACTCTCGCCTGATCAACCCGAACACCCACGAGTCGGATACCTCGCCGTTCACGACGCAGTCTTCCCGCAACGTCCCTTCCTGCACGAATCCGATCTTCTCCAGAACCCGGGCGGATGCCACGTTGCGTGTATCGGTCTCGGCCTGAACCCGATTCAGGTCCAGTGTGTCGAATGCCCACTGCAGCAAGGCGTGCGCGGCTTCCGTCGCGTAGCCGTGGCCCCACATCGCATCGTCGAGGACGTAGCCCAACGACGCGCTGCGGTAGTCCGGGTTCCATCCGGTCAGACCGCACCAGCCGACGAAGGCCCCGTCACAAGCACGGTCGATGGCCACCCGCGCCCCAGTGCCTTCGTCCGCCATCTTTCCGCACATCGCGATGAAGCGCTCAGCGCGAGCCCGTGCGGTCCACGGCGCGGAGTCCCAGTACCGCATCACATGGGTGCTGCTGTGCAGCGCGAAAAGGAGGTCCGCATCGGAGTCGGCGAAGGGTCGCAGTCGCAGGCGAGCGGTGTGCAGCATGGGAGTGGCCAAAGTCATGCGCACCATCTTGCGTCCTCATGGGGTGGGCAGAACACCGGAAATCCGATCCCGGTCCGGCCCTCACGATCAGGGCACCGCCTACCAACATCGTGCACGCCTTCAACCAGCACCCCGACATGCAAGTGCCCAAGCGTACCTCGACGCCTTGCCCGGGGACACGCTGCTGGTCAACGCGCACTGCCACGTCTGAGTCCGCGAACCATCCGCTCGCCGTCTCACGCAAAGGTGGCGGTGCGCTGTCCGGGGGCGATGAGACGGTACCTGGAACTCGCTTCGTAGGCACGGCAGTTCCGCCAGCGGCTCCCGTCGGGCGTCATGATGCGGCAGACTCGTCGTCACGGCCTTTGCGCGCTGAGCATCTGTGCTCCTTGGGCGGAGCACGTGATCGAGGCGAAGGCCGCTTCCGTGTGCGGCGGTTGCCGAACAGCGTGATCAAGTACGGCGCACCGTGAGGCTTCGGCGCGGCGCGACGTGACGAACGTCCGGGCGCCGGCCTGCATCGCGATGCAGGCCGGCGCGGTTGCGGGCGATGCTGTGAACAGCCCTGTCGAGTCATGAGCCCTCAACTGCCACGTCAAGACCCCCGTTGCCTGACGTGACGGCTTCCAGCAGAATCGCCCGCGGTACTGCGGCATACGGCGACGGAGTGAACGACCCTCCGGCCGATGCGTACTGACGGCGGCCCCTTCAGGCGCCATCAGGCGATCTACGACGTAAGCGATCCTGCTCCACCGGACTCACGTTGTCAACAATTGTGGTGGCGAAGTCGGTTGGGCCATGCTGACCCCCCACCTGTCCAGACGTGGCCGCCATTATTGTGGTGGGGTGCGTGACTTGACTGTTCGCGCCCGGTAGCCTCGGAGTGGCCGCGCATATGCGGTCTTCGCCGCCCACGAACCAGGAGACAGTACGGCCATGGATGCCGCCCCTGATGCAGCGCAGGCGGATGATCTTGCAGAGGTCATTGCATCGATCGACGAACTACTCGCGCTTCTGGGCCTGGACAGCGACGTCATTGAGCTCGACGACATCTCCTACAGGACAGGCATACCGGTTGATCGAGTGCAGGCGATGCTCCGTGGCGCGGAGGCGGAGCCAAGAAGCCTGCCGGAAGTCTTCCAGCAGCGGCTTGTCTTCCTCCGGGAGACGCGCCTCAAGCCGGGAGGCAAACAGTTCAGCCATGACGAGATCGCCGCCGGCGCGGGGATCTCGCACGGTCAGGTCGGTTACATGCTGAGAGGCGAGCGCATGCCCGGCCTCAAAGTCCTCGGAGGTCTGGAGAAATTCTTTCAGGTGCCGCCCGGCTTCTTCACGGCCGACGACCGCGATGCCCTTTGCAGGGCGCTGCGACCTGTGCATGACAGCCTCACCCACACGGCACTGCTCAAAGGCAAGGGCATCACACAGCTGGCCATGCGCAGCAGTGCGTCCAGTGACACGTCCGGCAGGCTCGGCGACGAGCTGCGCGCGGCGCTCACCTTTGCGCTGAACCAACCGGCCCCCGAACGGGACGACCCGGAGGTCCGGGAGCTCACCGACACGATGCTCGCGCTCACACCGAAGAGCAGGAGTCGGATCATTCCGTTGATTCAGGGCCTGTTGGGGCTTGTACGGTCGGACTCCGAGCACTCTGGCGAAGACTCCTCCCCCGGGGCACACTGATCTTCCCCCCGCGGAAGCCGTGACCCCGCGGTGGGCCGGGCACGTGCCTCGGGCCCCTGCTGGTCAATCGATGGGTCGCTGTGTGGAGCGGCTCTTCTTGATGACGCGGGCAGAGCGGTATTCCCCTGCCAGCAGGCGAAGCGCTCCGGCGACCGGTGTCCGGGGAGACGTGTGGAGCAGCGCGGGCCCAGCTGTTTCCACCTTGCGCAGACGCAGCTCCTGAAGGGACACCAGCGCTCTTATGAACGGCTTGTTGTGCGGTTCCACCAGTTCGATGAGGTGACGCGACGCCGTGAAGCGCGGGCGGACCCAGGCGACCTGATGCTCGACGAGCTCACGAACGCGGTTGGGGGCCGGCTCCTGTTCCAGTTCGGCGCGCGACAGGCCGCACTGCGCCAGGGCCGTCTGCGGAATGCCGAGCCGGCCGCTGCTCAGATCCTCGGCGAGGTCCTCCAGGAAGTCGAGCCGCTGGCTCGCCTCGATGAACATTCGGCAGCCGCTGGTGTAGGCGTCCTGCGCTGACGGCGGTTCGATCAGGCAAGCGACGACCATGAAGGCGGGGTGCGAGTAGGCGTCGACGTAGTACTGAAAGGCGTCTTCGTCTTCGAAGCCCTCCCATCGCACCTCCGCAGGGGCACCGGCAAGGAAGTCCTGGGCGTACCTCCGCAGTTGGGGGCGGCGCTGGACGGCGTCGAGAAGCGCTCGCAGCACGGGCTCGCCGGCCGAACCGGTGTCCAGTGCCGCGCGCACCTGCCGGTCCCAGTGAGCGAGGGCAGCGAGACGCTCGGCCAGCGGGCCCTGGTCGATGAGATTGTCGGTGTGGTGCATGAACGCCGTGGCGGCGATGACATCAGGGATGAGCGAAGCGGACAGCAGCAGCCGCACCGCGACGTACTCAGCTCGGGCAAAGCGTGCTACCAGCCGGCGTTGATCGGTGAAGTCACGGCGAAGCAGGGATTCCGTGATCCCTGCCTGGTCGAGGGTGCTGGACCACGTTGGCACGACGAACTCGCTTCCTTCGTGAGGGTATGCGGTGCGGGGATGCTGCCGGGTCTCATCGGCCGAGCATGACCCGCGCGACTTCGAGGAGGAGGGAGGGCCGGGTGAGAGCCCTCGGATGTCTCTGCATGTGCACCACGTCCATGAAGGCGCTGTTGACGAGCGGATCGATCACGGAGGCTTCTGCGATCTTGTCACCCGCCCAGCGGATGAGCCGGTAGCCGCGAGGGTACGGGCCCGTCACGTGAGGCTGGGCGAGGTCGGCGGTCGCGGACACCTGCCAGGCCGCGTTCACGACCACACCTGCCCTGCGGAAGTAGCCCCACGCGACGTCACGAAGGGGGGCACCGGTCCGCAGATACGCGGACAGTGCCGAAGCCTGCAGAGCGGCCAGCGTGAGGCCTTGTCCGTAGATCGGATTCACCGAGGCCACCGAGTCGCCGACCGCCACCAGGCCGCCTGGGAACCGATCCAGGAGCGCGAAGTTCCGCCGCTGGCTGTCGCGGAAGTGAAACGTGCGAACATCCCCGTCCATCGAACACCGCTCCGCCACTTCACGCAGAGGAGCGACACACCGGCGCATACGCGCACGAAACTCATCCTGGTCGCGTCCGGGCCGGTGGTCCGTGTATCCGGCCAGCACCACGGTCCAGCGGTTGCCCTCGACCGAGGCAAGCGCCCCCGGCTCGCACACAGTCGGCTGATACCCGCTGGCCGGTCCAGGTGCGGAGTGAGCGATGACCGTGTCCGGGAGCTCGTCGCCACGATGGAAGGCCGCTGTCGCGTACCCGAGGTCGACCCTCATGCGCTCCAGCGGCGGCGCGCTCCAGCCCCTCTCCTCCAGCCACGCGCCCAGTCGACTGGACCGGCCCATCGCGTCGACAACGAGGTCTGCGTCCATGCCGTCGCTGACGGCAGTGGTCGGGGAGAGGGAATCCTCCGAGGTGAAGCGCACGCCGCACACGCGGCTTCCCTCGAACGCGAGACCTCCGGCCCGGCCGCGACAGAGGACGACGTTGGGGAGAGCCAGGACACGCCCGCGCACGTGGCTCTCCAGCAGAGTGCGTGTCGCGCCCATCATCCGACTGTGCGCCAGCGGCGGCTTGAGGACCCCGTCGAGGTAGAACTGGACCTGGAACCCGGTGCCCAGACGGGCCCCGGCGCCGATGAGTTCTTCGGTGATGCCAGGAAACCACCGTTCCAGCTGTGCGTGCCCCATCGACAGCAACGCATGGAGTTGCTGTCGATGCGGAGCCCCGCTGCCGTTGCCCTCGAGGGCGAGGTCGTCCTGCTCGACGACGACGACCTCGTCAGCATGATCGCTGAGGACGCGGGCGGCCAGCAGCCCGGCAAAGCTCCCACCCAAGACGACCGCTCGTCGCACACAAGCCCCCACATGCGCCCATGACTCGACGCCGAATCGCGCCAAGCCCCCCCGCCACTCTCATGAACAGCGCCAAAGGGACACTACCGTGAGGTGCTCATCCCGAACGTCCGGCACCTGAGCGCACCGGACGAGCTGCGGCTTGCGACGTCTACGGCGTCGTCCGGCCAGGCGTCACGGTGTCGACGCCACCTTTCCTGACATCCTGCAGAGCCGCAGTGACCAGGGGATGTGTGAGGACTCGGGCGATGTGCAGGAGACGGTCGCGTTCGTCCGCGGCCGGTGTGTCCTCCCCAAGGAGGCACCTGGCAGGGGTGTCTGGCGCTTGAGGCCGGCCGGAGCTGCCGCGCAGGGCTTCCTCTCGCTGCGCGGCCTGGAGGCGCTCGGCCGCATCCCGCAGGGCGGCAGCGGTGGCGATGGCCCGGAGTTCCCGCTCCGGGACCGGCTGGAAGGGGCGGATACCCCCGCGGAGCGGCCGCTCGTACAAGGTGTACACGGCGTCCACGGGCTCCGCCCTCACCCATGGGCGGAGAGCGCGCATACCGTCAAGGATCTCGATCACCCGGCGGTGGAGGTTGAAGGTCACATTGGCCGCCTGGCGGTGGCTCCGGTCGCTGGTCGCGCTGAAGGCGAGTTCCGGATCGACACCCGCCACCACGATGTCCCACAACGGCTGCAACGCCCGGATGTCGCGCCGCTCCTTCATCCACGCGCTGACCGCCGCGCCGCACAGTCCATAGCTGGCGATCAAGGTACCCAGGACACCGAAGGAGGATCCCCAGACGCCCACCTCGTCGAGCGCATGACTGCCCAGCGCGGCGAACGCGATCGCCGGCACGCCGCACACCACGTAGCCGAACACGAAAAGCATCGCGATCCCGAAGGAACTCACGGCGTGCTGCATGCGCTGGTCGTCGAGCCGTGTCCTGCGACACTGCCGGAAGGTGCTCAAGGTCGAACACGTCAGAGTGGACAGGAAGACGGCCAGGAAGAGCAGGATGACGGGATCGTGCGCGTTGTTCGTGTTGAACTTGAGCGGATCCGCGGGCTCCGACAGGTCGGCCGAGCAGAAGGTGGCGATCATCAGGAGTGCGGCCACTCCGTAGAACGCCGCCCATCGGGTCACCCGCCGGCGGAGAGCGCCCGGGCTGTTCTGCTGCATCGGACTCCACAGCAGTGTGAGGACATGGAGGTGCGCGAAGCAGACCAGGATGCCGATGTAGACCGGCAGGGTCGCGAAGCTGGGGTTCCCGGTTGCCTCACCTATCGCCAGGTACACCGAGGGGGCGGCCATCACGTAGATGGCCGTGGAGCAGAGGAAGTTCGTCGTGATCAGGCTGAGGGTGGGTGTCGGATCACGGACCAGCGCCAGGCCCTTCCAGAGGGCGATCGCGAGACTTGCCGCCGCCATGATCAGGTACACGAGCGTGGAGGTCTGCTCAGACACCCGATCTCCTGTGTGTGAGGGCCGAGGCGAGGAAGCCGGTGCTCTTCTGATCACTCCTCAGCTGAAGGTGCCGCTGGAGCATCACTGTGGCGAACGCCTCTGCTCGCCGCTCATGAGCACTGTCGTAGTGCGATCGGGTCAGGACCTGGAGCACCGGGCCGGGCTTCAGCCCGGGCAGCAGCCGGCGCACGGTGGCCTCGCTCATCGGCTGGCCGCTGGTGTCGTCGTCAGGATGGTCCTCCCACAGATGCCAGAGCTCGTGCAGCTCCGCGTGGAGACGCGTGAGTTCGTTCGCGTTCGAGTCGACCACGATGAAGTCGCGATCCCTGCCCCGTGCGCAGAACGCCGAGACCTCGGGCGGCAGAGGCGTCTCCGTGACGGTGATCGGCTTGTTGCGCTTCACCGCGATGGCGTCGACGAGCCCTTGCATGTCACGAACGCCGGAGAGCCCCAGGTCGCGTCGGATCAGCCGAGCCGTCGACCAGGTGGCGAAGAGGATCGCCACCTGCTCCCTGAGGGAGACCCACAGCGAGCCTGCGCTCCGGCGCCGATCGCTCCGGTCCAGCGGTCCGAGCTCCTGGCGAGGCGTACGTTCGTTGGTGTCGGGGTGAGTGTGGGGGTGGGGGTTCTCAAACATGACTCAGTCGATGGCCAATCTCCGCAGCATGCAGCGCCGAACGTGATCCGGTCATACGCGTGAATCCAGCTCTCTGCGCGGTGATACGGACGTTGGCGATGACCGCGGTCGTCCTCATCACGGCATCGATGCCGCTCAGCCTTCTCATGCCGTACCTTTCGCCACGCGTTCGCAAGTACGTGTGCATCGTGTCCTGTTCAGCCCGTTCGGCAATGGCTCCGGCACTCGGGGAGCGACTCCACGCAGCGGTGGCCCTCGCCGATCGAGGAACCATCACCCTCGTTAGCCCCGTACTCACTATCCGTAGCCTCCATTGGTCCCGGACGCCCCACGAGCCGAAACAGTTGCATGCAGGCGAAGTTTGGCCCACCGAACACCGTCGCAAGAGGGCGGAACGCAACGAAGGGACGGGACCGGAGTCCCAGGGGGTCCGCTGCACGGCGATCGGCGTCCCTGCGATCCCGGACGCGGCACCGAGCGCAGCCGGACCGTGCGGCGAGGGTGTGGGAGGCGGGAGCCGGCCCCGGTCGGCGACTTGGCGCCCTGCGCTCGGCCACGTGCCCCGGTCCACCGATCAAAGCCGACTGGTACAGCAGCAGGGCAGCGGTACCCGGCTCGCCGGAAGCTCTCGGTTGCGCGCGAGTCCCGCGGTCGGCCGTCTGGTACCGGCAGGAGACCCGGCGACCCGCGACGAGTTGTGGCGGCGGCCCCCAACGGGAGTACCCCCGCGCGTCCGCGCCGTACACAGCAGAGAACGCTGTCAACCAGGCCGTCGACCGGTGAGGCCCCCACGTCACCGCCGGGCATCGTCCTGACACCTTCACGGCCTCCGGCAGCTGTGGGAAGAGCCAGGCCGGCGCCCACGGGGGGAGGCGCCGACCCGGCATATGATCACGATATCCGGTCTCGGAGGGAAAGCGGGACACATCCGTCACGACATTGGCCGGATTCTTTCCCTCGGCCGGGTGCGTGGAGGCCGCCTGCCGACTCTGCGGTGAGAAAACCCTGTTCGCCCCGCTGTGAATCCGCATGGGGCCGTCCCCCGTCTTGGGGCGGGGCGATCTGGGTGGTGCGGAGTGGGAACGGCTGTGGCCGTTGCTGTGTGTCGGAGACAGGCGTTGCGGCATGTGGCGGGACTGTCGGCAGGTGATCGACGGGACACCGCGCCGGGAGCGGACCGTCGTGCAGTGGTGTGACGGGCCTGGACGGTTCTGGCTCTGCAGGACCGACAGCCCGGCCGTCCGCCTGCGCAAGGGCTTCCGTGCTGTTTCTGACGTTCCTCCTGTCGCCGGCGGCTCGCCCCGACGAGCGGCCGCACCTCTTCGCTGCCATCTCCCGCCCGTTGCCCCGTCATCGCCCCGCAAGGCTCTCTGCCCATCGCGGAATGAGCAGTCGTTACTCATGCTCGCGACCACTGAGCTTGTTCAGCGGTGAGTCTCGAGGGTGAGGATGGCTTTGACGATTGATGTCATCTGGCTCGGGTTGCAGCGGGCTTTGCGGAGGATCCGCC
>NZ_JBEYBS010000032.1:0-56725 GCF_040632375.1 Streptomyces sp. NPDC019396
CCGATCTTCGACCTCGTCGACTACGGCGTCGTCGGCGACCTCTTCAACGTCGTCCCCCAGCTCACCGAGGACATCAACACCCGCAAGGGCTGATCTCTCCAGGTGGCGTCCGTCCCGGGGCCGCGCGGTGGAATCCACCGCGCGGCCCCGTGCCGTTCCGGTGGACCATTGACGCAGCTCAGTCGTGCCGACTAGCTTCACCATGCGGATAGCTGGTTCCGTTGAACGGAAAATCGGAGGGTGTGCGGCGATGGGGCAGCAGGAGAAGGTGACCACGAGCCTGGCAGGCGGGGTAGGCGAGGCCATCGGCGCCTCCCTCGCGCCGGTCGACTCCGAGCTCGCCCGCCGCTACCCGGGAGACCCCGGCAACCGTCAGCCCGTCCACACCGTCTACGTGCCGGGCGAGGTGTTCTGCGCGGGCACCGTACGGTCCTGGGGCGACCACGCACTCGCCGCCCTGGACGAGCACGCCCCCGACGCGGAAGCCCTCGCGCTCGTGCTGGGCCTCTCCGACGAGCTCGCTGAGCCCGTATACGCCCGGGTGAGGGCCAAGCTGGAGCGCGAGCCCATCGAGGACCTCCGGGTGGACTTCGAGGACGGCTACCGGGGCATCGACGAGGACACGGACGCGGCCCGCGCCGCCCGGCTGCTCGCCGAGGCCGACCCCGACACCACGGCGCCGTACACGGGCATCCGCATGAAGTGCATGGAAGCTGCGGTCCGAGACCGGGGCATCCGCACCACGGACATCTTCCTCAGCGGGTTGATGGAGCAGGGCGGACTGCCCGACGGGCTGGTGCTCACACTCCCCAAGGTCACCTACCCCGAGCAGGTCGCGGCGCTCGTCCGCCTCCTGGAGGCCTTCGAGAACGCGCACCGGCTGGAATCCGGCCGGATCGGCTTCGAGATCCAGATCGAGACCAGCCAGGCCATTCTGGCCGCCGACGGCACGGCCACCGTCGCGCGGATGATCGACGCCGCCGAAGGCAGGGCCACCGGCCTGCACTACGGCACCTTCGACTACAGCGCCTGCCTCGGTGTCAGCGCCGCGTACCAGGCGAGCGACCATCCGGTCGCGGACCACGCCAAGGCGATCATGCAGGTCGCAGCCGCCGGCACGGGCGTGCGGGTGTCCGACGGCTCCACGAACGTGCTGCCCGTCGGCTCCACGGAGCACGTCCACGAGGCCTGGAGGCTGCACTACGGCCTCACGCGCCGCGCCCTGGCCCGCGCGTACTACCAGGGCTGGGACATGCACCCGGCCCATCTCCCCACCCGCTATGCCGCGGTCTTCGCCTTCTACCGAGAGGGCATGGCCGCGGCGGCGGCCCGGCTCGCCGCCTACGCGGCGCGGACCGAGGGCGACATCATGGACGAGCCCGCCACCGCGAAGGCACTCGGCGGCTATCTGCTGCGCGGGCTGGAGTGCGGAGCGCTCGACGAGGCGGAGGTCACCGCGCTCACCGGCCTGTCCCGCTCCGGCATCGAGGCCTACGCCCGTCCCCGTCGCGGTGGGCTCACGGCCGCGGCCGGGTGAGTGGCCGTCGGCTGACGGCCTGGCCCGCGTCTGACGACCGCCGCGGAGGGGCGGATCCCCGTTCGGAGGCTCGGCCGTCACGGCCGTGGTCCGGGGGGCGCGTTCACGATGTGCCCGCACGGCGCTGCCGACCGCCGTGGGGCCCGTCAGATCCGGTACGAAGGGCCTGAGGTGTCAGAGGGCGGACCCGTCACACGGTGCGACCTGCGCACGGAGACGGGCCCGCCACGCGCCCCACCGGCCGGTGGGGCGGACGGTCATTCCACGACGTTGAACACCGTGGTGGTGCGTTCCTCGAGGAGACACGCGTTCATCGGCTGGACGAGCACCTCGTGCTCGGAGCTCGTGCGCCACCGCTTGATGGCGTCCATGTTCTCCCACTCGCTGGTGAGCAGCCACTGGGCGGGATTCTCAGCCGAGCGGCACAGTTGCTCACTGAGATGGCCAGGACTGGCTGCGGCCTTTCTGCGTACCTGTTTGTACGCTCTGACGAAACCGTCCTCCATGCCCTCGCGGACATGGAGCAGTCTCACGACGCGGATGCGGTCCGAATCCTGAGAGACAGCTATCGAAGGCTTCACGATCCCTCTCCCTCCGCCTCGGGCGGAAATGCCGCCCCAACCATTGTCTTGAGTGGTGGACTCAGCGCAACTCGTCGCGACTCTGCGTGTTCGCCGGCGGTGTGCGGCGACCGTATGGCGCCGGGGTGCCCGGTCGCGGCGATCCGGTGCCGGCATGCGGGGCACCCAGCCGGACGCGGGTCAACTCACCTTGTCGTGAACGGGTGCTGCTTCCGCCGGCGGTGCCGGACGCGATTCCCTCAGCGCACTCCGGGCGGAGGCGGCAGCTCGCCCGAGCCACGGGCCAGCAGCCTGGTCGTCAGCTTCACGCGGGCCGGCTCCTCGGCCGCTCCGTCCAGGCGGCGGAACAGCCGCTCCGCCGCCGTGCGGCCGAGGGCCGCCGCGTCCTGGGCGATGACGGTGATTCCCAGCAGATCGGCGAGCTCGATGTCGTCGAATCCGACCAGCGCGACGGGCCCGACCGGTGCCTCGCGCCCCGCGAGCACCCGCACGGCGGTCACGGTCACCCGGTTGTTGCCCGCGAACAGCGCGGTGACCGGCTCCGGCCCGGAGAGCACCTGTTCCACCGCGGCGGTGACCCGCTCGGGTTCGGTCGAGCCGAGCGAGACCCAGCGCTCGTCCACCGGCAGGCCGGCGTCCTCCATCGCGGCGTGGTACCCCCGCAGCCGCTCCTGTGCCGTGTGGATGCGGGGCTGGTCGCCGACGAACCCGATCCTGCGGTGTCCGTGTGCGATGAGGTGCGCGACGCCGGCACGGGAGCCGCCGAAGCTGTCGGACAGAACCACATCCGCGTCGATCCGCCCCGCGGGCCGGTCCACGAACACCGTGGCGATGCCCGCCTTGATCTCCGGTTCCAGATAACGGTGGTCGTCTCCGGCCGGGATGACGATCAGTCCGTCCACGCGGCGGGCGCACAGCGCGAGCACCAACTCCTGCTCGCGGTCCGGGTCCTCGGCGCTGGAGCCGTTGATGAGCAGTGCGCCGTGGGCACGGGCGACCTCCTCGACCGCCCGGCTGAGCGGACCGTAGAAGGGGTCGGCGAGGTCCTCCAGGACGAGCCCGACCGACGAGGTGCGGCCCTTGCGCAGCACGCGTGCGCTGTCGTTGCGCCGGAAGCCCAGGGCTTCGATGGCCTCCTGCACCTTGCGTTCGGTGTCCGGTGTGACGCCCGCCTCGCCGTTCACCACCCGTGAGACCGTCTTGAGCCCGACCCCGGCGCGCGCGGCCACGTCCTTCATCGTGGGCCGGGTGCCATAGCGGTTGGTCTCGGGTCGGCGGGCGAACTCGGCCACAGTGCGCTGTCCTTCTCGTCGTGTCTGCGTGGGCGGTGCGTCTGGCTGATACGTCTGTCGGGGGCGATGCGCCCGCCTGGGGGCGGGAGGGGGGAGTTCCTGTGCGCTGCGCGCCCCGAAGCCGTGGTGCCGTGCGAGGCTGTGGCGTCGAGCATAGGCCCTGGACAACGTTGTCAGCGCAGTGGAGACTGGATGATCGAAGCCGCGGGCCCGGATCCGACCTGCGGCCAGTCGCTGGGAGATCGCTCACTGATGCATAACGACCTCGTCGCCGCGCTCGACATCGGCGGTACCAAGATCGCCGGCGCCCTGGTGGACACCGCCGGCAGGATCCTGCTGCGCGCCCAGCGGCCGACGCCGGCGCGCGAGGACGCCGAGACGGTGATGTGTGCGGTCGACGAGGTGCTCGGGGAGCTCGTGGCCTCACCGCTGTGGGCGCACACCAAAGCCGTCGGCATCGGGAGCGCCGGGCCGGTGGACGCGTCCGCGGGCACGGTCAGCCCCGTCAACGTGCCGGGCTGGCGTGGGTTTCCGCTCGTGGACCGGGTGCGTACCGCGTCGGGCGGCCTCCCGGTCGAACTGGTCGGCGACGGTGTCGCCATGACGGCCGCCGAGCACTGGCTCGGAGCCGCGCGCGGGTATGACGACGCCCTGTGCATGGTGGTCTCCACAGGCGTGGGTGGCGGCCTGGTGCTCGGTGGCCGGCCGCACCCGGGACCGACCGGAAACGCGGGCCACATCGGCCACATCAGCGTGGACCTCGACGGCGAGAAGTGCCCCTGCGGTGGCCGCGGTTGTGTGGAGCGGATCGCGAGCGGTCCCAGCATCGCGCGCCGCGCGCTCGACAAGGGCTGGCGGCCCGGCCCTGACGGCGACACATCGGCGGCAGCGGTCGCCGCCGCGGCGGCGGCGGGCGACCCGGTCGCCGCCGCATCCTTCGAACGTGCCGCCCAGGCGCTGGCCGCGGCCATCGCTGCGGTCGCGGCGCTCGTGGAGATCCGTATCGCCGTCATCGGCGGGGGAGTAGCGGGCGCCGGGGACGTGCTTTTCGTCCCCCTGCGCAAGGCCCTCCACGACTACGCCACGCTCTCCTTCGTGCAGGGCGTCGTGGTGGCCCCGGCCCGCACCGGGAGGGACGCGGGACTCCTCGGCGCGGCGGCCGCGGCCACCGTGGCCGGACCGGCCTCGCCCAAGGACTGACTCCGGGCGCTGCACAGCCCGGAGCGGCCGGTTTCGGACCGCTGCCGACCGGACGCCCTGGCCCGTACGGCCCGGTTCCATGGCAGGGTGTAGCGGAGAGTCCACTGGGGGCTACGGAAAGAGGGGGCAAGCGTGATCGTCTGGATCAACGGTACGTTCAGCGCGGGCAAGACCACTGCTGCTCGCGAGCTGATCGATCTGATCCCGAACAGCACGTTGTACGACCCCGAGGTGATCGGTGGGGCGCTGCGGTATCTCCTGCCGCGCAAACGCCTGGACGAGGTGACCGACTACCAGGACCTGCCGATCTGGCGGCGGTTGGTGGTGGACGCGGCGTCCGCGCTGCTGAGCGAGGTCGGCGGGGGTGTCCTGGTGGCGCCCATGACGCTGCTGCGCCAGGAGTACCGGGACGAGATCTTCGGCGGTCTCGCCGCCCGTCGCATACCGGTGTGCCATGTCCTGCTCGCCCCGGAGGAAACGATCCTGCGGGCCCGTATCGCCGTACGCGAGGAGCCGGACATCCCCGATGCCGAAGAACGCGTACGGCAATGGGCCTACGACCACATCGAGCCGTACCAGCAGGCGCTCCGGGACTGGCTCAGGGCCGACGCCCATGTCGTCGACACCTCGTATCTGACCCCCCGTGAGACCGCCGAGGCCATCGCCGAAGCCGTACGCACCGGCGAGGCCGGGGCGCGCGAGATCGTGCAGACGCCGGAGCCGACCGCGGAGACCGTGGCGGCCGGGGTGCTTCTCTTCGACCACGAGGACCGGGTGCTCCTCGTCGACCCCACCTACAAGCCCGCCTGGGAGTTCCCCGGCGGAGTGGTGGAGCCGGGGGAGTCCCCGGCCCGTGCGGGGATGCGGGAGGTGGCCGAGGAGATCGGCGTACGCCTCGACACCGTGCCCCGGCTGCTCGTCATCGACTGGGAACCGCCACGGCCGCCCGGCTACGGGGGTGTGCGGATGCTCTTCGACGGCGGCCGGCTCGATGCCGGGGCCGCCGCGGAGATCCTGCTGCCCGGTGACGAGCTGAGGGCCTGGCGGTTCGTGTCCGAGGAGGAGGCCGCGTCGCTGCTACCCCCGCACCGCTACGAACGGCTGCGCTGGGCCCTGCGCGCCCGCGAGCGGGGGAAGGTGCTCACCCTGGAGGCCGGGATACCCGTCGGGTAGCGGCCGCCAGGGGCACCCGGTCGGGCGTCCCCCGGCGCCGGCTGACCGGCCGCCGCGGTCCGCGTTCGCTATGCCTGCTTCGAGCGCGCATAGTTCACCAGGAAATGAGCCTCGGCCACCGACAGCCGCTCCAGCTCCTCCGGGGACACACTCTCGTTCACCGCGTGGATCTGCGCCTCCGGCTCGCTCAGGCCGATCAGCAGAATCTCGGCTTCCGGGTAGAGCGCGGCAAGGGTGTTGCACAGCGGGATCGAGCCGCCCATACCCGCCGACTGCATCTCCTCGCCCGGATACGCGATCCGCATCGCCTCGGCCATGGAGGTGTACGCCGGGCTGTTCACGTCCGCACGGAACGGCTGGCCCTGACCCACCTGCTCGAGGCTCACCCGGGCGTTCCACGGCGTGTGCTTCTCGAGGTGGGCGAACAGCAGCTTCGTCGCCTCGGACGCGTCATGGCCGGGCGGCACCCGCAGGCTGATCTGCGCGCGGGCGCTCGCGGGCACCGACGGCGTGGCACCGGCCACCGGAGGGCAGTCGATGCCGATCACGGTGACGGCCGGGCGGGCCCACAGGCGGTCGGCCACCGTACCGGAGCCGATCAGGCCGACACCGTCCAGGACCTTCGCGTCCTTGCGGAAGTCCTCCACCGGGTACTGGAGGCCGTCCCAGGAGGCCCCGGCGCCGAGGCCGTCGATGACGGTCGAGCCGTCCGCCGCACGCAGCGAGTCCAGCACCCGGATCAGGGCCGCCAGGGCGTCCGGCGCGGCACCGCCGAACT
Organism: Streptomyces sp. NPDC019396; assembly: GCF_040632375.1. NCBI lineage: Bacteria > Bacillati > Actinomycetota > Actinomycetes > Kitasatosporales > Streptomycetaceae > Streptomyces > Streptomyces sp. NPDC019396. The sequence goes on from NZ_JBEYBS010000032.1 coordinate 6,562, forward strand.
GGCCCGAGTGCAGATTGCCCTCGAGCGTGTCGATACGGACGCGGACCATCGTCATCCCGCGCAGGGTCGCGGTCACGGTCGGCAGCCCGACGCGGAAATTGCCCGTGTCGCCGATCACGATCGCATCCGCGCGCAGCAGTTCCGGATGGGCCTCCGCGTACCGCTCGAGGCCGCCCGTGCCCTGCTCCTCCGAGCCCTCGACGATCACCTTGACCGAAACCGGTATCCCGCCGCCGGCCTTGAGGGCGCGCAGGGCCAGCAGATGCATGACGAAGCCGCCCTTGCAGTCGGCGGCGCCGCGGCCGTACCAGCGGCCGCCCCGCTCCGTCAGCTCGAACGGCGGGGACACCCACGCGGCCTCGTCCACCGTCGGCTGCACGTCGTAGTGCGCGTACAGGAGCACCGTCGGCGCACCTTCCGGGCCAGGCAGCAGGCCGTACACCGACTGGGAGCCGTCGGGGGTGTCGAGCAGCGCCACGTCCTGGAAGCCCTCCCCGCGCAGCGCGTCGGCCACCCAGTTCGCAGCCGCCTCGCACTCGCTCCTGGGGGCCACGGCCGGGTCCGCCACCGACTGGAACCGCACGAGCTCCGCCAGCTCCGTCTTGGCACGGGGCATCAGGGACGCGACGGTCTCGGCGATCGGATTCACGGTCATGGGCACGCTCCTTGTGGGTGCGACGTTGTCCTCGGTGGGTGTACTGCGAAGGTACGGCCGATCCTCCCACAGCGGGGGTGCAGGACCGCGCCCGTAGGATGCCGTCGAGAGCTTGGGCCATAGGTTCGGATCGGGAGCAGAAGCACATCGTGAGCAGCGAGAACGCAGACGCCGTCAGCGGACAGGGCGAGCCGGAGCGGGAGGTCCCGGTGTGGGACGTCGTCGTGGTCGGGGCCGGACCGGCCGGGGCATCGGCCGCGTACGCCGCCGCCGTTGCCGGACGAAGGGTGCTCCTCCTGGAAAAGGCGGAGCTGCCTCGCTACAAGACTTGTGGCGGCGGCATCATCGGCCCTTCCAGGGATGCTCTGCCCCCCGGTTTCGAGCTGCCGTTCCAGGACCGTGTGCACGCCGTCACGTTCTCGCTGAACGGAAAGCTCAGCCGCACCCGCCGCTCGCGCCGGATGCTCTTCGGGCTCGTCAACCGCTCCGAGTTCGACGCCGGCCTGGTCGAGCGGGCCCAGAAGGCCGGAGCGGAGCTGCGCACCGGAGCCACTGTCTCCCGCGTGGAGCAGCACGGTCCGGCCGTACCCGACCGCCGCACCGTCGCGGTCGTGCTCGCCGACGGGGAGACCGTGCTGGCGAGGGCCGTCGTCGGCGCGGACGGCAGTGCCAGCCGGATAGGGGCACACGTCGGGGTCAAACTCGAGCAGGTTGATCTCGGCCTGGAGGCCGAGATCCCGGTGCCCGCGACGGTCGCGGAGGACTGGGCGGGGCGGGTGCTCATCGACTGGGGCCCGATGCCCGGGAGTTACGGCTGGGTTTTCCCCAAGGGCGAGACGCTGACCGTGGGGGTGATCTCGGCCCGCGGCGACGGGGCGGCCACCAAGCGCTATCTGGAGGACTTCATCGCCCGGCTCGGTCTGTCCGGCTTCGAGCCCGCCGTCTCGTCCGGCCATCTCACCCGCTGCCGCGCCGAGGACTCCCCGCTGTCGCGTGGGCGGGTGCTGGTGTGCGGTGACGCGGCCGGTCTGCTGGAGCCCTGGACCCGGGAGGGCATCTCGTTCGCCCTGCGCTCGGGCCGGCTCGCGGGGGAGTGGGCCGTACGCATCGCAGAGGCGAACGACGCGGTGGACGCCAGGCGCCAGGCGCTGAACTACGCCTTCGCCATCAAGGCGGGACTGGGCGTGGAGATGGCGGTCGGGCGGCGGCTGCTCACGATCTTCGAGCGCCGCCCCGGCCTGCTGCACGCGACCCTCAGCGGCTTCCGGCCCGTCTGGAAGGCGTTCGCCGACATCACCCGTGGATCGACCTCGCTCGCCGGCATCGTGCGTTCCCGGCCGATGGTCCGGCGCGCGCTGGAGGCGCTGGACCGGGTACAGCCGACCGATGCGGGGCCCGGCGGCGAGGGCGGTGGGGAGACGGGCGGCGCGGCCGGGGATCCCGACTCCGACGGGGCGGTCGTCAGCCCCTGACGCTGATCCGGAACGACCCGGAACGACCCGGAACGGCCGGGAACACTCCGGAAAACGAGTGACCTGGGGCTTACGGGCGCTCGGGACCCGTCCCCTCGGGGCGGTTTGCCTGAGCACCGTCGCGTCCACGGGGAAAGCGCCACAGCACGTGCACGATGCGGGCCGTGAACACCACGGCCCCCAGCACAAGACCCGCGATCCGCAGGGCGCGTGCCACGGAGCGCGGCAGATCCAGCGCGAACGCGGGGCCCATGACGGCTCCGCCCACCAGTGCCGCCGCGAAGGCGGCACTGAACAGCGCGTATCCGATCTCGACGGTGATCGCGTCCCGCTGCGCCTGAGTGCGTCTGCTCATGGGGAGAGTGTCACAAGGCCCTGGTATGCGGGCAATCACCCACGCGCCACGGTCCATTGCCGCTCTCCTCGGGTTTCGCTGCTCCGCTACGCCGATGGTCACTCCACGGAGCCGCCCTGGGTCTGGTGATTCTTGAAAAGGTGAAGAGTGAACTTCCGGAATGGTTAATTCACTATGCGCCCGGCGACGCTGAAGTAACCATTCCGGAAACACGCCGGGCTGCCGCCCCCGGGATCCGGGTGGCAGTGTCAGACTGCCTCAGTCCTTGATCGCGGGCAAGCGCAAGTGGCGTGTGTGTAAGGCGAGTTGTGCACCCTGGCATCGATTTTCGGTCAAGGTGTTCTCGAGTTTCCGCAGGTGGCGCGCGTAAGGAGGATGTGAGCATCCGCCAATTGACTTTCGAGTGCTTGACGAGCGTTGACAAGATCTCGGGCCGGTGCGAGCCTCGGGGACAGCCATGCGGCGAAGTCGACGACCGAGCCGCGTAGCCATTGTTCGAAACGGGGGAAGTTGAAATTGCGTGACCAGTTAGGTGCTGTGGACAGTCCTGCCCGCGTCCAGACGGGGGCTCCCGGAGTGCACCGGCTAGTGGAGGAGTGGGTACGACGCCGGCCCGACTCCCTCGCGGTGCACGACCCGGTCACAGGGAAGTCACTCACGTACGCGGAGTTGTGGCACAGGGCCGGCGGGCTCGCCGGGGCACTGGCCGGTATGGGGATCGGCAAGGGCGACCTGGTCGCCGTCGATCTGCGCCGGTCCGCTGAGCTCGTCGTGGCCTTCCTCGGCATCGTCCGGGCGGGAGCCGCCTACCTCCCCCTCGACGCGCAGGCTCCGCGTGAGCGGGTGGCCGGCATTCTCGCCGAGTCCGCCGCGGCAGCTGCCGTGATCGCGCAGGACACCGAGCCGGACCGGATGCCGCCGGGGCTGCGCACGCTCACGGCCGAGGCCGAGTCGGACCGGCAGGCCCTGTACGAGGCCGGTGGCGAAGACCCGGTCTACGTCACGTACACCTCCGGGTCTACCGGGCGCCCCAAGGGCGTCGTCATCCCGCACCGTGCGGTGATCCGGCTGGTGACCAGGCCCAACTACTGCGTCATCGAGCCCGGTGAGCGGGTCGCCAACACCTGCAACCCGGCCTTCGACGTCACCACCTGCGAGATCTGGTCCACGCTGACCTCGGGGGGCACGGTCGTACCGTTCCCCACGGTCACGGACCTGACGATGGAGGACTGGATCGCGCTGGTGCGCGACGAGCGCATCGCCACCATGTTCCTGACCACCTCCCTGTTCCACACGGTCGCCTGGGAGCAGCCAGGCGCGTTCGCCACGCTTCGCAACCTCGTCGTCGGCGGCGAGCAGCTGGATCTCTCCGCCAGCCTGCGGGTTCTCGCGGCCGAGCCTCCCGCGCGGTTGGTCAACGGATACGGACCGACGGAGGCGACCGCCTTCGCCACGTACTTCGAGTGCACCCCCGAGAGCCTCGCCGGCCGTGAGCGGGTGCCGATCGGGTACCCGCTCCAGCAGACCACCGCCCATGTCCTGGGCGACGATCTGGCCGAGGTCCCTCCGGGCGAGCCGGGCGAACTCTGCCTCGGAGGACCGGGAGTCGCCCTCGGCTACCTGGGCCGCCCGGACCTCACCGCCGACCGGTTCGTGACCGAACCCCGTACCCGCGACCTCGTCTACCGCACCGGCGACCTCGTACGGCTGCTGCCCGACGGGGCGCTGGAGATGCTGGGCCGGCGTGACCGGCAGGTGAAGCTGCGCGGATTCCGCATCGAGCTGGAGGAGATCGAGCAGGCCGCCGTCGCGACCGGGCTCGCGGACGCGGCGTTCATCGAGAAGGTCGGCGAGGGGACGGCGGCCGAGCTGGTCGGGTGCGTCCTTCCCGACTCCCGCTCCTCGGTGCCCGACGGCGACCTCCCCGGCGCGCTCACCGCCCGGCTCGGCGAGCGGCTCCCTCCGTACATGGTTCCGCTGCGGTGGCTCGTCCTGTCCGAGCTGCCCATCGGTGCCACGGGCAAGGCGGACCGCGCCCGGATCGCGGAGCTGCTCGCCCGGCAGACCGGAGGCACTGAGGCCGGGGGCCAGGACGTACTGCTGCCGGACGACGAGATCGCACGGACCGTCCAGAAGCTGTGGCAGGAGGTCCTCGGGGCGACCACCGTGTCCCCGGGTGACAACTTCATCGACATGGGCGGCAACTCCATCCTCGCCACCCAGCTCGCCTCCCGTATCCAGAAGCAGGTGCCGCTGCGGCTCGAGCCCGCGGACATCCTCCTGGCGGACTCGCTGGCCGACCTGGTCGGCAAGGTGCGCGCCGCCGCCGAGTGAGCCGGGGCGGGCTCGTCGGCTCCGCCCCTCCACCGTGTGACGTGTGACCGCCGAAGCGCGCGGACGCCCAACCCGGTGCGCCCCCTACCGCGGGGGCGCCCGGTGCCCCTTGTGTACCGGGCTCTCTCAGGCCTGGCCTCTGTTCGCCTGTTCCCCCTATTCCACCAGTCCGGTTTCACCCTGCCCGTCGTGGAGGGAAAACGTTGGATAAGTCCTGTCCGCCTGTCCCGCGCAGGCTCGGAGCACGCAGTGCGCCGCTGTCCTACGCCCAGGAGCGGCTCTGGTTCATCGATGCCTCCATGCCGGGGGCACCGACCTACAACGTCCCCCTGTTCACCCGGTGGCACGAGCCAGTCGACCCGGACGCGCTCGAGGCCGCCCTGACCGCACTCGTGGCGCGCCACGAGATCCTGCGCACCACCTATGGCACGCGTGAGGGCGTACCGGTGCAGTGCGTGGGCGAACCCTGGCCCGTTCCGGTCGAGGTCGTCGACCTCACCGGGGTCCCGCACGCCGCCGAACGGGCCCGCGAGGACGCGGCCCGAAGGGCGCGCGAGCCCTTCGATCTGGCCGAGGGCCCGCTGCTGCGCTGTGTGGTCTGGCGCGGTCTCCCGGACGGCGATGCGATGCTCCTGACCATTCATCACATCGCCGTCGACGGATGGTCGCTGGCTCCCGTCTTCGACGACCTCGCGGATGCCTACCGGCAGGCGTGCGCAGGGGACAAGCCGGCACTGGACGAACTCCCCCTTCAGTACACCGACTTCGCCGTCTGGGACCGGGGCCAGGCAGACGACCCGGAGCTGCGGGAGCAGCTCGCGGAACGGGCACGGGAGCTCGTCAGGTCCCCGGCTCGGCTGCCTCTGGCGGGCCGCCTGGCGGGGGGCGAGCCCATCGGGTCGGCGCCCGGTGAACAGATCGACTTCCAGGTGCCGCAGGAGACCTGGACGGATGTCTGCGCCCTGGCACGGACCCTGAGGGCGACCCCGTACGTCGTCGCGCTGGCCGCCTTTCAGACGGTGCTGCTGCGTTGGTCGGGACGCACCGGGTTCCTCGTCGGCACACTGACCGCGAACCGTCCCCATCCCTCCCTGGAGGAGCTCTCCGGGTTCTTCGTCAACACCGTGCCGCTGCGCTGCTGGATCGAGCCGGAGGACACCTTCTCCCTGCTGTGCCGCCAGGTGCGCGGAGAGGCGTTCCGCTCCCTCAGCCACCAGAGGCTGCCCTTCAACCAGCTGACCGCCGCCGTCACCGAGGCCAGGCAGGAAGGGCGCAGCGCACTGGTCGACGTGGGATTCACCCTGCAGAACATGCCGCAGTCCGGCGACACGGCCCGGGCGCTGTGGCACAGGCCGGTCGAGCTGCCCACCGGAAAGGCGAAGTTCGACGTCCTGATGCTCCTGGAGGAGACACCGGACGGGCTCAGGGGCGCGCTGGAGTACGCCACGGACACCTACCCCCGCGATGTCGCCGAGGGGATCGCGGAGGATTTCCGGGAGCTGCTCGCCGCGGTCGTGGCCGCCCCCGACCGGACGGTTCGCGAGCTGGTGGAGGGCCTGGGAGGTATAGAGCCCCGGGTGGCCGCGCTCGGCGAGCCGTCGTCGGGGACGGCACGGACCACGGCCGACCCGGCCGAGGTGCCCGAGATCGCCGTGCGGCGGGCCGTCAGCCTGTTCACCACCGTCCTCGCCCAGGCAGGGCGATTGCGGGCCGGGGAAGCCGAACCCGGGCCGGCGTCCGACTTCTTCAGCATGGGCGGCCACTCGCTGCTCGCGGTCAGCATGCTCACCGAGGCCCAGCGCCGGTACGGGGTGGCGGTGACGGCCCGCGCGTTCCTCGCGGACCCGACGGTCGCCGGTCTGGGCCGGCTGCTGTGTGTTCCGGAGGCCGAACGGTCCCCCCAGCCGGTGGGGGCGAGGGCGGACGAGCCCGGCCCTTACCCGGCGACCCCGGTCCAGCAGCGGTTCCTCTTCCTCGACCGGATAGCGGAGCAGCGTGCCGCGTACGTGCTGCCCACGGTGCTGGAGTGCGAGGGGCCGCTGGACCGCGCTCTGCTGCGCCGGGCGCTGGAGGAGGTGCTGGGCCGCCACCCGGCGCTGCGGTCGCGTTTCGAGCTCGACCGCAAGCTCAGGAAGTTCGTCTACCGGACGGACGGCTCCGCGCCGGAGATACGCGAGACCGACGCGACGCACTGGTCCGACGACCGGTTGTCCGCCCATGTCGACGAGCTGGCCTGGACCCCCTTCGACCTCGCCACCGAGGCCCCGGCCCGCGTCGATGTCATCACGGCGGGGGAGAACCGTACGCTGATCGTCCTGGCCGTCCACCATGCTGTCGCGGACGGCTGGTCGGCCCGGCTGCTGACCCTCCAGACGGCCGAGGTGTACCGGGCGGCGCTGGAGGACCGCGCACCGGTACTGGCGGACCCGGTACACCCCAGGCTGCTGGCCCCCGCCGCCGACGACAGCGCCCTGGCGGCCCGGCTGGCCGAACTCTCGGGCGCTCCCGTCGATGTGGCACTGCCTCACGACCGCCCCCGAGGCAACCGGCAGTCCACCGCCGCACTCTCCTGCCGCGTGACTCTTGACGAGGACCTCACCGGCCGTCTCCGCACGGTCCTCGACGAGCTCGGCTGCACCACCTTCATGGGGGCCGCTGCCCTGCTCGCCGCCACGCTGGCCCGGGCGGGTGAGCAGCGGGACTTCCTGTTCACCTTCCCCTGGGCCGGGCGGGAGACGGCCGGTGCCGACGCTGCCGTCGGCATGTTCGTCAACACATTGGTGCTGAGGGCCGATCTGGGGGACGGGCCAAGCTGGCGCCAACTGCTCGGCAGGCTGCGGCGGGCCGGTACCGACGCCTACCGGGCAGCCGATCTGCCCTTCGACGCGCTGGCGGCGGCGCTCCACCCGGACCGGGGGCTGGACCGGCCGCCGGTCACACCGGTCTACCTGGCAGCCGTGGACGTCCCGGACGGCACACCGGACTTCGGTCCCGGTGTCGCGGTGCGCCGCCGGAAGCCGCACCACATCCACACAAAGTACGAGCTGGAGCTGACGGCCGTCGCGGACGGCGGCCGGCTGGAGCTGAACGCCGAGTACGCGACCGCGCTGTTCGACGCGGACACCGTCGCCGACCTGCTGTCGTCGCTCACCGCGAGCGCGGCCGATCTGGTGACCGATCCTGACGCGCCCGTCATCAAGGAGAAGTGACGTGATAGAGAACGCCGACCGACTCACCGAGGTGCGCGATGCCTGGGCGGAGACTTTGGGCATCGAGCCGGACGAGGTACCGCTGGAGGAGAACTTCCTCGAAGTCGGCGGGAACTCGCTGCTGCTCCTGCTGCTGTGGGAGCAGCTCAACGAGCTGACGACGCGGGAACTGCGCGCGGCGGACCTGTTCGAACACGCGACGGTGCGTGCCCAGGCGGCACTGCTGGACGCCCCCGAAGAGGAGCACAAGCCGGTGGTGCGGGGCGCCACGGAGCGCGGCAGGTTGCTGGGGCGTGCCCGATGAGCGACGGTACGGACATCGCCGTCGTCGGGATCGGCTGCCGCTATCCCGACGCCTCGACGCCGCAGGAGTTCTGGCGCAACATCGACTCCGGCCGGGTGTCGATGCGCGATCTCACCGACGAGGACCTGCACGCGGTCGGCGTGCCGGAGCGGGCCCTGCACGCCCCCGGGTTCGTTCGGACCGCCGCGGTGCTGCCCGGCGCCGCCGACTTCGCCGCCGAGTTCTTCGGCGTACCGCCCACCGAGGCGGAGACGACCGACCCGCAGCACCGGATCTTCCTGGAGACCTGCTGGGAGGCGCTGGAGGCAGCGGGACACCCCCCGAGTGCCGACGGACCCGTGGTCGGGGTGTTCGCGGGGAGCGCCCCGACCCTGTACTCGGCCGCGCTGCTCGCGGAGATGACCCGTACGCACGGGCTGAAGGCCGCCATGGACGACCTGGGTCTGACCCTGGGAGGCCTGGGCGACCTGATGCCGTCGCGGGTCGCGTACAAGCTCGGTCTGCGTGGTCCGGCCGTCGGGGTGCAGACGGCGTGCTCATCGTCGCTGTACGCGGTGCACTACGCGACGCTCAGCCTGCTGTCGGGCGAGTGCGACATCGCGCTGGCGGGCGGCACGACGGTGACCGAGCCGGTCACCGGGTACCGCTACCAGCCCGGTGGGCTGTCGTCCGAAGACGGCTACTGCCGTTCGTTCGACGCCGGATCCACGGGGACGGCGTTCAGCTCGGGCGTCGGTGTGGTGGCGCTGCGACGGCTCCAGGACGCGCTGGCGGACGGCGATCCCGTGCTCGCCGTGGTGCGGGGTACGGCCGTGGGCAACGAGGGCGCCGAGCGCCCCGGGTTCACGGCACCCACCCGCCGCGGGGTCGCCGACGTGGTGGCCACCGCCCTGCGGGTGGCCGACGTGGATCCGGACCTGCTGCGGTATGTCGAGGCACACGGGTCCGGCACGGCGCTCGGGGACCACATCGAACTGGTGGGGCTCACCGACGGCCTGCGGTCCGGGTCCTCCCAGGTGGGCTACTGCCGGCTTGGCTCGGTCAAGGCCAATGTCGGCCACACCGGCTCCGCCGCAGGAATCACCGGCTTCATCAAGGCGGTGCACATCGCCCGGACCGGCTCGCTGCCGCCGCAGCCGATGTTCGAACGGCCGCGTGACCCGGGCATCCTCGCGGACAGCCCCTTCGTCATCGAGACCGGGCAGCGCGTCTGCGAGGACACCGACCGGCACGTACTGGTCAACTCGATGGGCGTCGGCGGTACGAACGTGGCGGCCGTGCTCGCACCGCCGCCGGAGCCGGTCCGGCCCCCGGCCGAACAGCGTCCGGAGGTCCGGCTGCTGCTGTCCGCCCGTACCCGGAAGGAACTGGACGCGCTCTCCCGCGAGCTGGCCGATCACCTCGAGGCGGAGCGGCCCCCTGTCGCGGACGTGGCGCACACCCTGCGGACGGGCAGGCACCATTTCGCCGAGCGGCGCGTGGTGACCGCGGCCCCCGAGAGGCTCGCCGCCGCGCTCCGGCTGCCGCGCCCGCCGTTCGTGATGACCACACGCGCCGAACAGCGGCGCGGGGCCGCGCTGCTGCTGCTCGGCGAGGCCGCCGGGGCTCTGGACACCGTATCGGTGCTCGAGGCCGCGCTGCCCGCGGGGACTTTGGTCCTGCGGGAGGGGGCGGAGACGCCCGCCGGGGCGTTCGTGATCCAGATCGGCGGCGAAAGCCCGGGCGGGGACCACCACGTCCTGTCCGCGGAGGCCGACGCGGTGGACGCGGCGCTCAGCGCGGCATGGGCCGCCGGGGTACCGGTGGACTGGGAGGCCGCGGCCCAGGGCCGCGGACGCCGGATCGCCCTGCCGACGTACCCGTTCACGCGCCGGCGGTACTGGGCGCTGGACCGGATGCCCCCGGTCACCGAACCGGTGGAACCGGCCGCCCCCGTACGGGAGGAGACCGCTCCGGACACGTCGGCCGACTCGCTGGAGGAAGGGCTGCTCACCCTGTGGCGGGAACTGTTCGGCACGGCCACCATCGGCCTGGACGAGGACTTCGGTTCGCTCGGTGGCACCTCGCTGCTGTACGTCCGCATGGCGCTGGAGATCCAGGAGCGGTACGGGGTCCTGCTCAACATGCACCGGGCGGGCGGCAGCCGCACGACGGTGCGCCGTATCGCGGAGATAGTGCGCGGTCATCTGGGCGGCGGGGACGAGGGCTACCGGGTGGCCGACGGAGACGGCCCGCTGATCGACGAGGACCTCAGCCGGCCGCTGAGCCCTCTCGCCGACCGTGAGACCGCGGGCCGGGACATCCTGCTGACCGGCGCGACCGGATTCCTCGGCGCGTTCCTGCTGAGCGAACTGGTGTCCAGGACGAGTGAGCGGATCCACTGCCTGGTCCGGGCCCGGGACGAGGAACACGCCTGGCGGCGGCTGCGGGAGGCCGCGGAGAGCTACGGGCTGCCCGCGCCTCCCGCCGATCGGGTGCGGCCGGTCCCCGGCGATCTCAGGACCGCAGGCGAGGCGCTGCGCGGGCACGACGGCGGCGCGCTGAACACACGGGTCGGCCATGTGCTGCACTGCGGCGCCCGCGTGGTGTTCACCGAGCCGTACCGGGTGCTCAGGGACGACAACCTGCTTCCGGTGATCGACCTGGTCAACTGGGCTCGGGAGAACGGCATCCAGGACTTCAGCCTCGTCTCGACGGTCGCCGCCACCGGCCATGCCATGGGTGAGGGCAGCCGGATCCTGGAGACCCGGGAGCAGCCGCTCGACCCGGAGCAGGGCGGCTACGGCGTCAGCAAGTGGGTCGCGGAGCGCCTGCTGGAACGGGCCGAGCGCGACGGCATGCGGGTGCGGATCTTCCGGCCCGGCGTGATCCTCGGCTCCACGGACACCGGCGCCTGCAACGACAAGGACCTCATCTGGCACATCCTCGCCAGTGGCCTGGCGGTCGGCGCCCGCCCTGTCGATCCGGCGGCCTGGCCCGTGGCGCCGGTCGACCTGGTGGCCCGGGCCATCGTGGAACTGTCCAGGACGCCCGGTTCGGTGGGTCGCGCCTACCACCTGGCGCATGAACGGCTGATCAGTCCGCAGGGCATGTTCGAGCTGCTGCCGGCGGCCGGGCTGCCCACCGAGGCGGTCGAGCTCGAGGAGTGGCGCGGCCTCGTCGCCAAGGAGGCGCTGAGCGACGGCAGCGATGTGCTGTCGAACATGGCCCTCTACGGCATGGAGGGCGAGCAACTCGGCGAGGACGACATGCAGACCGACGGATGGCAGCCGTGGCTGCGGGAGAACGGTCTCAGTCCGGCGCCCACGGGTGAGCTGCTGCTCAAGGGCCTCAACTACCTGGCGCGCGGCACGAGTCCGGTGGGCACCCTGCTCGGCAAGGTCCTCGACAGCGCAACGTTCCAGCAGACCGAGGAAGGGAGCCGGCGATGAGCATCGGCATCGGAGCGGTCCACTGCCTCCTGCCGGACCGGCGTACGGCGGTCACCGAACTGCCCGAGTTCGCACTGCTGGGGCACGAGGACGCGGAGTTCGCCCGCGGCTGCGGAGTGGACACCGTAGGCGTGGCCGACACGGAGGAACAGGGGGAGTTGGCCGCGCGGGCCTGCCAGGAACTGCTCGCGGCTCATCCCGGCGACCCCGACGTGATGTTGATGGTCGGTGCACGGGCACCGGACGTCCTGCTCGGCTCGGACGTGTGCCGGGTGCAGTCGCAGGCCAAGGTGACCTCACCGCTGACCTTCACCGTGGACGGTCTGGGCTGCACCGGATCGAGCGTGGCCTGGGGACTGGCGAGGGACCTGCTGCTCGCGGACCCGAGCCGCCGGAGTGTGCTGATCACCCATGCCAGCAGGCCCACGGGTGCCGACCGGATACGCTTCCCGGTCACGGTGGTCGGTGACGGCGCCTTCGCGATGACCATGGTCCGCGGCGGGCGGCCGGTGCTCCGCGGGCACCGGCAGGAGACGGACGGCTCCTTCCACGACCTGTTCCGCGTGGACTACAAGCAGACACCCTGGTACGAGTGGCGCGAGGAGTGCCAGGCGCCCTCCCGGTACCGGTTCCAGCTCGCCATGCAGAGCCGGCTGCGCCTGGGCCGTCTGGTCGAGGAGGTCCTGGCCGACGCGGGGATCGACCGGGGCCGGGTCGCCGCCACCCTGATGCAGAACGTCACCGCGAGCGCCTTCGATTTCTACGCGGACCTCCTGGCTCTGCCCATCCACCCGGTCTGCCGGGAGCACCTGGCCCGCTACGGGCACCTCGGCGCGATGGACGTCGTGGTGAACCTGGACCGGCTGGTGAGCAGCGGGGAGCTGAGCGAAGGCGACTTCGTGCTGGTGCTCAACAACAGCCCCGTCGCGGCCTGGGCGGTGACGCTGTGGGAGATATGAACCGCACTCTGTACGAATGGTTCGCTGACAGCGCCGAACGGTACCCGGACCACGTGGCCGTCGAGCTGCCCGGCAGGACCCTGACCTATGCCGCTCTGCTGCGCGCGGCGGAGGCCACGGCCGAGCGCATCGCCTCGACCGATGCCGGGCCTGTCGAACGGGTCGGGCTGCTGGCCTCGCGCAGCGCGGTCGCCTTCGCCGGGTATCTCGCCGCGCAGCGCCTCGGCGCCTGCGTGGTGCCGCTCAACCCCGGGTATCCGCACACCCGCAACCAGGACATCTGCACCCTCGCCGGGGTGGATCTGGTGGTGGCCGACAGCGCCGTACGGCAGGGGCCCGGCACACCGCCGTGGCCACTGCTAGAGCTGTCCGCCGACGAGGTGCTCGACGCGGTACCGGCCGGCCGGCTGCCCGCGTACACGGCCGAGCCCGACCGGGTCGCGTACCTGCTGTTCACCTCGGGCTCGACGGGGCGTCCCAAGGGCGTGCCGATCCGGCACCGGAACGTGGCGCCCTTCCTCTCGTACAACATCAACCGGTACGAGGTGGGTCCCGGTTGCCGGATGTCGCACACCTTCGACCTGACCTTCGACCTCTCGGTCTTCGATCTCTTCGTCACCTGGGGCGGCGGCGCCACCCTGGTCGTGCCGGAGCCGACCGAACTCCTCAGCCCGGTCGCCTACCTCACCGAACGGAGGCTCACGCACTGGTTCTCCGTGCCGTCGGTGGTGTCGGTCAGTGCCGAACTCGGCCGGCTCCCGGCCGGGCAGGTGCGCGAGCTCCGGTACAGCGTGTTCTGCGGGGAGCAGTTCACCTACGGCCAGGCCCGCACCTGGCGTGCGGTGGCCCCCGGCTCGGTGATCGACAACATCTACGGGCCGACCGAACTCACCCTCGCCTGCACGGCTTTCCGGGTCCCCGCCGACCCGGAGGACTGGCCGCGCACGTCCAACGACACGGTGCCGATCGGGGAGCCGTACCCCGGTCTCGACCATGTGATCACCGAATCCGGCGAGTTGTGTGTACGCGGAGCCCAGCGTTTCGACGGCTACCTGGACGAGCGGGACAACGCGGGCCGCTTCACGGACCACGACGTGACCGGGCCGCCCGAGGCCGACCGCTACTACCGCACCGGCGACCGCGTCAGCCGCGAGGAAGGACAACTGGTCCACCGGGGACGCCTCGACGAGCAGGTGAAGATCCGTGGATACCGGGTCGAGCTGGGGGAGATCGAGGCCGCGCTGCGCCGCCACCCCGAGGTCGGACAGGCCGTGGTGGTCGCCGTGCGCGATGGCGAGGAGACCGAGCTGATCGGCTGCCACACCGGCGATCCCGTTCCCCGCATGCGGTTGATCAGGCATCTGCGGGACGTGCTCCCGATCCACATGGTGCCGCGCCGGTTCGTGCACCTGGAGTCGATGCCGCTGAACGCCAACGGCAAGGCGGACCGCAAGGCGCTGACCGCACTCGTGAAGGAGACCGCCGATGTCGTATCTCAGTGAGCTGGTCCCGCCCCCGGGTCCCGTCCGGCTGCTGTGTATGAGCAATCTGGCGAAGACGGTCGGCAACGGCATCATGCTCGCCGTCACCGTGCTGTACTTCACCCGCTCCGTGGAACTGTCGGCGAGCGAGGTCGCCCTTGCCCTCACCATCGGAGGCGTGCTGGGGATGCTGGCCAGCGTCCCGGCGGGTCACATGGCCGACGTGCTGGGCCCACGCGCCACCACCATCGTGTTCATGTGCCTTCAGGGCGCGTTCCTGACCTGCTACGCGTTCGTGGAGAGCTTCCCGCTGCTGGTGGTCGCCGCCTGCCTGGTGCTGGTCACGGAGTCGGCCACCGACGCGGCACGCGGTTCGCTGATCGCCGGGATCGTCCCCCCGGACGGCCGGGTCAAGGCATGGTCCTATCTGCGCTCGGTGAGCAACCTCGGACTCTCGCTCGGCGCGCTGGCAGGCGGTGTGGCACTGCACTTCGACGAGGCGGCCGGATACCGGGGCGTGCTGGTCGCCGGAGGCCTGCTGGTCTTCGCGGCAGGGCTGGCCTACTTCCGGCTGCCGCACGTGGCACCGCAGCCCAAGGAGAAGGACGGTCCGGTCTGGATCGTGCTGCGGGACCTCCCCTACGCCACCGTCTCGGTCCTCAACGCGGTCCTGACGATGAACACGGTCATCCTCAACGTCGGACTGCCGCTGTGGATCTCCCAGCACACCGACGCGCCGACGTCCACGTACTCGGGCCTGATCCTGCTCAACTCGGTGACGGTGGTGCTGCTCCAGGTGTGGGCGAGCAAGGGCGGTGACACCGTCACCGGTGGTGCGCGGGCGCTGCGGCGCTCCGGGCTGCTGCTGGCCGCCTGCTGCGCGGTGTTCGCGCTGGCCACGGGCCGGCCCGCCTGGCTGGCCGTGGTCATCCTGGTGGCCGGAGCGGCCCTCCACGTGCTCGGCGAAATGATGTGGAGCACGGGCTCGTGGTCGCTGTCCTTCGGTCTGGCCCCGGAGCACGCCCAGGGCCAGTACCAGGGCCTGTTCGGCATGTCCACCCAGCTCGGCACGATGGTCACGCCGGCCCTGGTCACCGCACTCGTCGTCGGCATGGGCCAGACCGGATGGCTGCTGCTCGGCGCGGCACTCGCCGCCGCCGGACTCCTCGCGCCCTCGGCCGCGCGATGGGCCCAGAACTCACGCCGACTGGCTCCGGCCGCACTCTCAACGGAGACATGAGCCCATGGATTTCAGTCTGTTCTACTTCGCCAACGACAGCCTCGAAAACGACAGCGACCGCTACCGGGTGCTGCTGGAGGGCGCGCGGTTCGCGGATCAGCACGACTTCGCGGCCGTGTGGACGCCCGAACGGCACTTCCACCCCTTCGGCGGTCTCTACCCGAACCCGGCCGTGACCGGGGCCGCCGTCGCGGCCGTCACGGAACGCGTGGCGATCCGCGCGGGCAGTGTGGTCGCCCCGCTGCACCACCCCCTGCGCATCGCGGAGGAGTGGTCCGTGGTGGACAACCTCTCCAACGGCCGGGTCGGGGTCTCCTTCGCCTCCGGCTGGCACGCGGTCGACTTCGCGTTCAGGCCCGAGGCCTACGCCGACCGGAGGGAGGCGCTGCCGGAGCAGATCGACCAGGTCCGCCGGCTGTGGCGCGGCGAGGAGATGACCGTCCTGGACGGCACCGGCAGCGAGCAGCGTGTGCGGATCTACCCGCCGCCGGTACAACCGGAACTGCCGGTATGGATCACCAGCGCGGGAGGGGTGGAGACCTTCCGCCGGGCCGGCCGGGCCGGAACCGGGATCCTCACTCATCTGCTGGGCCAGGACCTGGACGAACTCGCCCTCAAGATCGCGGAATACCAGACCGAGCACAAGCAGGCCACCGGTCGGCCGGGCCATGTCGCGCTGATGATCCACACCTATCTGGGGACGGAGGAGGACGAGGTCCGAAGCACCGTGCGAGAGCCGCTCAGCGACTACCTGCGCAGTTCCCTCGGCCTGCTGCTCGGCTCCGGTCTGGACGGCAACCGCCGCATCGACCCCGCAGCGCTGCGTCCCGACGATGTCGAGTTCATCGTCCAGCGCGCCTTCGACCGCTACTTCGACCACGGCGGACTGCTCGGCACTCCCGACAAGGCGCTGCGGGTGATCGCACGGCTGCGGGAGTGCGGAATCGACGAAGTGGCCTGTCTCGTCGACTTCGGGCTGCCCGCCGATACGGTGCTGGCGGGCCTGGAGCATCTGGGCCGTCTGCGGGAGCTGGCCCGATGAGCGCCCGGGTCCCGGTGACCGCCCCGGTCCAGGACGAGGCGGGCTTCCGCCAGGTGGCGGGGCGCCTGCCCACCGGCGTCACCCTGCTCAGCACCGTGATCGACGGACAACCGCACGCAACGCTGGTGAACTCCTTCACCACCGTGTCCACGGACCCGCTGCTGGTCCTCGTCTCGCTGAGCACCGCAGGCCGCACCTGTGCCCGGGTGACCGCGACCGGTGCCTTCGCGGTGACCGTGCTGTCCGCCGAACAGCGGGACGCCGCACAGCGGTTGGCCGATCCCACCCGCGCACTGGGCATCGAGGCCATGGGCGACGACTGGCGGCCCGCACCCCACTCCGGCGCGCCCGTGTTCGCGGAAGGGGTCGGCTATTTCGACTGCGCCGTGGAGCAGGCCCACCAGGCCGGGGACCACACCGTGGTGATCGCCGGCGTACGCGCTTTCGGTGTCCTGTCCGACCGGGCACCCCTGCTGTTCGTACGGAGCCGGCTCGTAGCGCCGGCGAACCGAGGAGAACTCTCATGACCGACGGCACCCACCGCCGTACACCTGACGCATTCGACACCGCCGTCTCCCGGCTGCGGGTCCCGGGCATGGGGACCGAGGTGGTGGCCCCGCTGCTGGCCAACCTCGTCAGGATGACCAGGCCCCGCCGGGTACTCGAGGTGGGGATGGGCTACACCACGCCCTTCCTGGCAGCCGCCCTGGCCGAGTCCGAGGCCCTGTTCGAGGAGGAGTCGGCGGCGCTGGCCGCCAAGACCCGCCCGTACCTGGACGGCGGCGCGGAACTCGACGAGACCTGGCTCAACGCCGAACCACCGCTGGCCGTACCGGCTCAGTACCTGGAGCCCTACCGGCCCCAGCTGGTCGCGGTGGACGATCTGTCGATCGCCGACTCCTCCGCGGGCCGGGTCAAGGAGGTCCTCGACGAACTCGGGCTCACCGACCGGGTCACCATCGTCAACGCGCCGCTCCAGGAGTGCAGGGCACTACTGCCCGAGGACTTCACCCCGATCGACTTCGCCTGGGTGGACGCCTGGGAGTGCCTGTTCTTCCTCGACCACTTCCTGGATCTGATCAACCCGGACGGCGGCCTGATCGCCCTGCACTACCTGATGACCTATCCGGAGGGCGAGGCCATCCTGCGCTATCTCGACCGGATGGTGCGCTCACGCCCCGGCGAGCTCGAGGTCATGAACCTGCTGGAGCCGCACAAGCTCGTCCAGAACAGCGTCACGCTGATCCGGCGCACGGGCGGCGCACCGCGCCGGTACGCCTCGAAGGGCGGGCTGATCGACTACGGCGGCGAGCTGCGGGACCTCGCGCGCGAACAGGCCGCGACCCACCACACCACCGAGACACCTCAGGAGCGGTCACGATGACGACGGCACCGGCCATGCACTTCGCGCCCACCCGCGAGCAGACGGTCCTGCGCAACCGCGTCCGCCGTTTCGCCCGGCAGCAGCTCGGCGCCGACGTCGCCCGCCTCGACCGGGAGCGGCTCTTCGACCGGGACGGCTGGAAGGCGTGCGCCGACTTCGGCGTCCTGGGCTGGCCGATCCCCGCCGAGTACGGCGGCGCAGGACTCGACCCCCTCACCACCATCATGGCCTTCGAGGCACTCGGCCAGGGCTGCGCGGACAACGGCCTGGTCTTCGCGATCAACAACCACCTCTTCGCCTGCGCCGTGTACCTCCTCGACCACGGCACCCCCGAGCAGTGCAAGCGCTGGCTCCCCGCGCTCTGCGACGGCTCCCTGATCGGCGCGCACGCGCTGACCGAGGAGGAGACCGGCTCGGACATGCTGTCGCTACGCACCACCGCGGTCCGGGACGGCGGGCGGTACGTCCTCAACGGCACGAAGATGTTCATCAGCAACGCCCCCGTGGCCGACCTGTTCATCGTCTTCGCCCGCACCAGTGAGACCGCCGCCCCCCAGCAGGCCCTGTCCGCCTTCATCGTGCCGGCCGACACCCCCGGCCTCACCGTCCGGGAGATCCCCAAGGCCGGGCTGCGCGGCACCCCGATGGGCGAGGTCTCCTTCACCGACTGCGCTGTCCCGGCCGACCTCCTGCTGGGCAGCGAGGGCGGCGGATACGCGGCGTTCACCCGGACCATGGAGTGGGAGCGCGGCTTCATGGTCGCCAGCCAGGTGGGTGTGCTGGCCCGGCTCGTCGACCGATGCGTCCGCCATGCCTCCACCCGGCAGCAGTTCGGGCGTCCCATCGGCGACTTCCAGGCCGTCTCCCACACCATCGCCGACATGCGGGTGCGCCTGGAGCTGTCCCAGCTCCTGCTCTACAAGGTGGGCTGGCTGCGCTCCCAGGGGCGGCTCGCGCTCAACGAGGTGTCGATGCTGAAGCTGTACGTCAGCGAAAGCCTCAAGGCCAGTGCACTGGAGACCATGCAGCTCCACGGCGCCCGCGGCTACACCGAGGACCTGGGTGTGGAGCGGGAGGTACGCGACGTGCTGGCCGGGACCATCTACGGCGGCACCTCCCAGATCCAGCGCTCGATCATCTCCGGACTGCTGGGCCTGTCCGGCCCGGCCTGAGAGGAACCGATGTACCGATACCAACTGGCGCTCGACGAACCGCTCTCCGGAGCGCATATCGACGAACTGCGGCGCCGGGTGTACTTCGTCTCCGAGTCGATCACCGGCTTCGAGCTCAAGATGTCCGACGACGGCGCCGCAGTGGTGGCGGTCGGTGTGGAGACCGCGTCCGAGGCCGACGTCGAGGAACTCGGCCGCAAGCTCAAGGCGGTCATCGCCACCGAGGTCCGCCCGCAGCTCGCGTCACCGCCCAAGGTGCTGTGGCGCTCGTCGTCCAGCCGCCGGGCGCGCGAGGACACCTCCTTCGAGGCCATGCGCGCCGACGGCGTGGTCCACGAGGTCGGGCCCGGCCAGGTGGCCCTGGGCCATCCCGCGCTCACCGCTGTCGACGCACTGGACCGGCTGGTGCGCGACATCGTGCTGGACGAGTTCGGCGGTGTCGAGTACCGCTACCCCACGACACTGCCGGTGAGCGCGCTCCACCGCAGCGGCTATCTGTCCTCGTTCCCGCAGCACCTGATGTTCGCCGCCAGGCTGCAGGGTGAAGTGGACACGTACCAGCAGTTCATCGGGGACACGCAGCGGCACGGCACCATCGGGGAACACATCCTGCACCGCTGCGGCCCGGTGGAGCGCGTGCTGCCGCCGACCATGTGCTACCACACGTTCAACCAGTGGGCCGGGACGGCCATCCCCGGCGAGGCGATGGTGGTGACCGCACGCGGCGGCTCCTTCCGCCATGAGTCGCGCTACCACGCGACCCTGGAGCGGCTCAGCGACTTCACCATCCGCGAGATCGTGTTCATGGGCCCGACGGACTTCGTCCGTCAGTCCCGGGAGCGCTTCCGGCGGCGCGCCGTCGCACTCATCGAGGAACTCGACCTGTTCGGCCGGTGCGAGGTGGCCAGCGACCCGTTCTTCGCGGGCGCCGACGGTGCCGCCCGGGTCTCCTCGCAGCGGCTCCTGGAGCTCAAGCACGAACTCCACCTGGAAATCGAGCCCGACGGCGACACCATCGCCGTCGCCTCCTTCAACCTGCACGAACGGCACTTCGGCGAGGCATTCGACATCCGCGGCCAGGACGGCGAGATCGTCTGCTCCGCCTGCGTGGGCTTCGGTCTGGAAAGGCTCGCCTACGCGGTGCTCCGGCAGTACGGGTGGGACGTGGCCGACTGGCCGGCCCTGCTGCGTGACCAGTGCCCACCCTTCGTTCACCAGCTCTCCGCTTCCAAGGAATCGCGATGACCGAAACCAGTACGATCCAGCGCGTCGGTGTCCTCGGCGCGGGCACGATGGGCATCGGGGTGTCCCATGCCTTCGCCGCGGCGGGCCTGCCCGTGGTGCTCGTGGACACCACCACCGAGGCGCTCGACCGCGCCCGCAACACCATCGAGGCCAACGTGCGCCTCTACACGATGATCGACCGCACCCAGGCAGCGGTCTCACCGAAGAGCGTTCTCGACGCGATCACCTTCACCACCGAGCTCGACGGTCTGTCCGACGTGGACTTCGTGGTGGAGAACGTCACGGAGAACTGGGACATCAAGGAGGCCCTCTACCGCGAGCTCGACCGGATCTGCCCGCAGCACTGCGTGTTCGGGGTCAACACCTCGGCCATCCCCATCACCAAGATGGCATCGGTGACCTCACGGGCGGAGCGGGTGATCGGCACCCACTTCATGAACCCGGTGCCGCTCAAGCCGCTGGTGGAGGTCATCCGCGGCTTCCACACCACGCCCGAGACGGTCGACCTGACCACAGGGCTGTTCCGCCGGATCGGCAAGGACAGCGTCGTGGTCGAGGACTCCTCCGGATTCGTCACCAACCGCGTGGCGATGATCACCGTCAACGAGGCCATCTTCCTCCTCTCCGAAGGGGTCTCCACGGCCCCCGACATCGACCGGCTGTTCCGCCAGTGCCTGGGCCACCAGATGGGGCCGCTGGAGACCGCCGACCTGATCGGTCTCGACACGGTCCTCTACTCACTGGACGTCCTGCTCGACAACTTCGACGACCCCAAGTTCCGTCCGGCCCCGCTGCTGCGCAAGCTCGTGGCGGCCGGTCGGCTGGGCCGCAAGAGCGGCCACGGTTTCTATTCCTACGAGCCGGCCACGTCCGGCAGCACGACGGGAGTCTCCTCATGAGCGAATACCTGGAAGAAGTCCACGAGTTCGTCGCCCAGCACGCGGGCGGGCAGCGCTTCGCGGACGACGAGGACATGTTCGCCGCAGGGCGGATCAACTCGCTGTTCGCGGTGCAGCTGGTGATGTGGGTGGAGCGTACGTACGGCATAGCCGTGCAGGGCGAGGACCTGGACATCGCCAACTTCCGTACCGTCGCGGACGTCGCCCGGTTCGTGGAGACCCGGCTGGGGACAGACGCGGCCGTGGCCTCTTGACGCCTCGCTCGGCCGAGCCGGTGCCGCGGCAGACGACGTTCGACCCGTCGTCTGCCGCGGTACCCGGGCGGGAGCCCGTCGACTGCGATGTGTGGTGGGCGGCCCCGGTGACGGTGCCTGCCCACCGCCTCGCCCTCCTCGACCCGGCCGAGAGACAGCGGTACGCGCGCCACGAGGCCGATGGCAACCACGGCGCGCGGGACCGCCACGCCACGGCGGCCGTCCTCCTGCGTACCCTGGCCGCCCGCTACACCGGCTGCCCCGCCGACCGCGTCCGTGTCGACCGGACGTGCCCAGGCTGCGGGCAGCCGCACGGCAAGCCCCGACTCCCCGGTCTCGACCTGCATGTCTCGCTCTCCCACACCGACGACCTCATCGCGGTGGCCGTCACGCGCGCCGGTCCCGTCGGGGTCGATGTGGAACGGATCGACCGAGGCCTCGACCACCGTGCTCTCGCCCGGTACGCCTTGTCGGACGAGGAGACCGCGTGGTTCCGCGAGACGGAACCCGTCACCGGCTTCTACCTCGTCTGGACCAGGAAGGAGTCCATCCTCAAGGCCACGGGCGACGGTCTGCGCGTCCCCATGGCCACCCTCACCCTGTCCGCCCCGGGCCTGCCGGTCCGGCTGCTCGACGCCACCGCCCACCCCGGCCTTCCCGCGCGCGCCCGCACCACCGACCTGCGCCCGGGGCCGGACCATGCCGCGGCGGTCACGGTCCTCGCCGATCGACCGGTGCGGATCCGCGAGTCGGACGTGCGCGCGGACTGGCTCGTGCGGGAGTGATTCCCAGCGCATCGTCCCGGGAGCCGTGGGCACGGGCATTGACGTGCTGCGCGGGCCGTGGCGCGCGGCAACGATCCGCGCACCACGCGGGCTGTGCCGAGCTTCGGGTCAGTGCGCCCGGGACGGTTCCGACGGGTGGCGGTACCGGGTGGACGTACGCGCCGCAAATCCGATGACCCCTGCCGTGGCGGCGAGCCCCGCCACTGTCGTGAGAGCCACCGGCAGGGAGAACCAGTCGGCGAGGAACCCGATCGCGGGCGGCCCGAGCAGCATCCCGCCGTAGCCGAGCGTGGACGCGGTGGCCACACCCGAGGGTCCGGCCAGGGCACCGGCGCGGCCCACCGCCACCGGGAAGATGTTCGCCAGACCCAGCCCCGTGACGGCGAAGCCCGCGAGGGCGAGCCAGGTGGTGGGTGCCAGCGCGCCGATGAGCATGCCCGCCGCGGCGGTCGCGCCACCCGCGGCCAGGACCCTGGTCTGGCCCAGGCGCTCCAGCAGGGTGGTGCCGGTCAGCCGGCCCACGGTCATGGCGAGTGCGAAAAGCGCGTATCCGGCTGCGGCGATGCCCGGATGGGCGTGGAGGTCCTGCTCCAGGTGGAGCGCTCCCCAGTCCGCCAGGGCTCCCTCCCCGTACGCCGTGCACAGCGCGATCACTCCGAACAGCACGACGAGTCGGCGGGTGCGGCTGCTGCGGCCGGCGGGTGCCGGCGTGGCCGTGGGGGACGCGGCGTCGTCCGGCAGTGCGGGCAGGCGGTGCCGCAGCAGCATCGGCCCGGCCACGGCCGTGGTCAGCAGGCCTATCACGGTGAGCGAGAGGAGATGGGTCTCGGGGGAGAGGCCCGCGGCGACCAGCCCGCCGATGCCCGCCCCGATCATGCCCCCGAGGCTGAACGCGGCGTGGAAGCCGGGCATCACGGGGCGTCGCAGCGCGGCGACCAGCTCGACGGCGGCGCTGTTCATCGCCACGTTGACACCGCCGTAGGCCGCGCCGAAGGCGAGCAGCACCAGGCCGAGGGCGAGCGCCGAATGGGTCTGTGCGGGCAGGGCGATGCTCAGCGACATGAGGGCCCCCGCGAGTACCGTCACCGGGCGCGTCCCGAAACGGCCGCACAGGCGTCCGGTCAGGGTCATCGTGACCACCGCGCCCGCGGACACCCCGAGCAGGGCCATGCCCAGGGCGCTGGCCGAGGCCCCGGTCTGGTCCTTGATCGCGGGGATGCGGACCACCCAGCCGGCGAACAGGAAGCCGTCGAGGGCGAAGAACAGGGTCAGGGCGGTGCGGAGGCGGTTCAGTGAGTGGCGGGCGAGGTCTTCGCCGTGGCTCCCCGGGGCGGCCGTCCGTGATTTGTTTAGTAGCGGCACAAAGTCAGCGTAAGGGGTGAGGCGCTCGCGACACAACCTCGCGGGATCATGGGAGACTCGCCCTCATGAGCGGCAAGGTGACGACCACGCGGACGAGGCTGGAGAGAGGCCGTAACGTACTCGGCCCCGCGCTGGAACTGGTGCACACCGGCCGGGCGCCCACCCGCGCCGTGCTCACCGCCGAACTCGGCGTCACCCGCGCCACGGCCGGAGCCGTGGCGGCGGAACTCGAGGCGCTCGGGCTCATCCGCGTCGACTCCCGGCCGGAGGCCGCGGGCTCCCAGGGCCGCCCATCGCACCGGCTGTCGGTCGACGGCGAAGGGCCGGTGGCACTCGCCGCCCAGGTGCACGCCGACGGGTTCCGGGCCGCGCTCGTCGGACTCGGCGGCGCGATCGTCGCCACCGCCCCCGGCTGCGTCACGGTCTCCGCCGACCCGGCCCAGGTGCTCGGCGAAGTGGTGGAGGCTGGAGCCCAACTGCTCCGCGCCAGCGGGCGGCGGTGTGTCGGGGCCGGGCTCGCCGTGCCCTCCGCGGTGGCCGAACCCGAGGGCACCGCCCTGAACCCGCTGCATCTGGCCTGGTCCGCGGGCGCTCCGGTGCGGGACATCTTCACCGAGCGCGTCCGTGCGGTGGGCATCGAGGGGCCGGTCTTCACGGGCAACGACGTCAACCTCGCCGCCCTCGCCGAGCACCGGCACGGCGCGGGCAGGGGAGCGCGGCATCTGCTCTGTGTGGCCACCGGGCATCGCGGCGTCGGTGGCGCCCTGGTGCTCGACGGGCGGCTGCACACGGGGAGTTCGGGCCTGGCGCTGGAGGTCGGCCACCTCACCGTCAACCCCGAGGGCCGTCCCTGCCATTGCGGCAGCCGGGGCTGCCTCGACGTGGAGGCCGACCCGCTGGCCTTCCTCACCGCGGCCGGCCGCGATCCGGGCCCCGAGGTGTCACTCCTGCAGCAGTCCATCGACCTGCTGCGCACCGGATACGGCGAACTCTCGGTGCGGGCCGCGGCGGAGGAGATCGTGGACCGGCTCGGCCTCGGCCTCGCGGGCCTCGTCAACATCCTCAACCCCGACCGCATCATCCTCGGCGGTCTGCACCGCGAGCTCCTCGACGCCGACCCCGAGCGGCTGCGCGCGGTCGTCGCGGACCGCAGTCTGTGGGGGCGCAGCGGCGGAGTGCCGATCCTGCCCTGCACCCTCGATCACAACAGCCTGGTGGGTGCCGCCGAACTGGCCTGGCAGCCCGTCCTGGACGACCCGATGAGCCTGCTTCCGGCCCGCGCGTCCTGAGTCTTCGCCGTCAGCGGGAGGAGGCTGCGGAGCGGGCCACGGCGGGCGTGCGCGCCTCGTGTGCAGGTCCCGTCCCCGCGTCGACGACGGCGAAGGGCTCGTCCAGCGAAACCACGCCGGCTCCGTCGGTGGCGACGGGCGTGGCCACGCCCGCACCGCACACCACGGCATCGGCGAACGTCGGCCGGTACGCCAGGGGCAGTGGCGCCGGAAGTGTGAACCACACGGCCTTGCCGCCCTCGCCCTTGGGCCGCACGCCCCAGCTCTCGCTCAGCGCAGCTATCAGTGCGAGTCCCCGGCCCGTGGTCTCCAGCCGGCTGCCCGTGCTTCCCGCGGTGGGCAGCCGCGGGTCATGGTCGTGCACCGAGACGGTGAGCCGGTTGAGCAGCACCTCGAGCTCGACGGCGCACAGTTTGTCCGGCTGGGCGTGCCGGTGCACGTTGGTCAGCAACTCCGTGACGCCCAGCGCCGCATGGTCGATCAGGGGATCGAGATGCCAGTAGCGCAGTTGCGCCGACACGATTCTGCGGACCTGACCGATCCGCGCCGGCAGAGCCTGGAGCTCCACCCTGCAATGCCTGCTTGCCTCGCTGATCACGGCTGCGACTCCCCGAAAGAGGTCCGGAAGAAGGCGAAGGAACGGATCCAGCAGTTGGCTGCCTGCTGTGTGTGCCGACGGTCTGGATCGCAGAGTAGCCGCCGGTGAACCCTGAGTGATGAAGTCAAGCGTGAACCAGGAGTGACGACTGCGCAACTCCACGCGCGGGTCCCCGTGTGCAGCCGTGGGGCGAGCGGTGACCAGGTACGGCGGTCAGTCGAGGTCGCCCCCGGCTCTGCGCACCGCGTCCAGGAACCGGCCTGCCAGCGCCGTACCGTCGAGCCTGTGGCCGTCCTGTGTGCGCCCCGGGCGGTCCATGGTCAGCCGGTAACGGGTGCCGTTGACCGTCGCGACGGTGCTGTCGTCGCCCGCGAACCACGGCCTGCCCGCATGGACGGCGTCCACCGGGGCACTGTCGATCACCCGGCCGTAACTCGTCAGCAGGGCGAGACGGCCGTCCTCGATGAGGACCTGACCGGCCTTGGTCAGCGAGCGGGGCCACCGCTCGATCCGTACACCCGTGGCACTGAACTCCGGTTCCTGCAAGACCGCCGCCCCCTTCGCACGACTCGTACGAGCTGCCGCACCCAGTCTGCCCAGCCGGTCGCGGGGACGCCAGGGTGCATTTCGACACCTTGCCACAAGTAGTTGCTATGAAACCCCAAAGTGAACGTTTGTGCAGGTGAGGGGCTTATGGTGCAGTGGGGAGTGGGCTGGCGGGGCGTGCAGGATTCAAGAAGCGGCAAGTGCAGGCAAGGAGTGGGGCGCATGAGTACGTACGAGGCGGCGGCCACGATCGACGTGGACCGGAGCGACACCGAGTACCGGGCGTGGCTGAAGGACGCGGTCCGGAAGGTGCAGGCCGATGCGAACAGATCGGCCGACACCCATCTGCTGCGCTTCCCCCTGCCCGAGCAGTGGGGCATCGACCTCTACCTGAAGGACGAGTCCACCCATCCCACCGGAAGCCTCAAGCACCGCCTCGCCCGCTCGCTGTTCCTGTACGGGCTGTGCAACGGCTGGATCCGCCCCGGCAGACCGGTCATCGAAGCCTCCAGCGGTTCGACCGCCGTCTCGGAGGCCTACTTCGCGAAGCTGATCGGCGTTCCGTTCATCGCCGTCATGCCGCGCACCACCAGTGCCGAGAAGTGCCGTCTCATCGAATTCCACGGCGGACAGTGCCACTTCGTGGACGACCCGATGAAGGTGTACGAGGAGTCGGCGGCGCTCGCGGTCGAGTGCGGTGGTCACTACATGGACCAGTTCACCTATGCCGAGCGGGCGACCGACTGGCGTGGAAACAACAACATCGCGGAGTCGATCTACCAGCAGCTGAACCGGGAACGCTATCCGGAGCCCGCCTGGATCGTCGCCACCGCCGGTACGGGCGGCACCTCCGCGACCATCGCCCGCTACGTCCACTACATGCAGTACGACACCCGCGTGTGTGTGCCCGACCCGGAGAACTCCTGCTTCTTCGACGGCTGGACCCGCGGCGACGCGACGGCCACCAGCGACTGCGGCTCGCGAATCGAGGGCATCGGCCGCCCCCGTATGGAACCGAGCTTCGTCCCCGGCGCCATCGACCGGATGATGAAGGTGCCGGACGCGGCGACCGTCGCCGCCGTCCGCGCCCTGGAACGGGCCATCGGCCGCAAGGCGGGCGGCTCCACCGGCACCGGGCTGTGGAGCGCGCTGAAGATCGTCGCGGAGATGGTGACCGCAGGGGACAAGGGCAGCGTGGTGACACTGATCTGCGACCCGGGCGACCGCTACCTCGACAAGTACTACTCCGACGCCTGGCTGGCCGGACAAGGTCTTGACATCGCCCCGTACGCCGAGGCGATCGACCGCTTCCTCGCCACGGGGAGCTGGCCGGACTGAGTGCCCGTCAGCGGCTCAGCCGGCCCGCGACGCGAGACGGCGGTCGAGACGGCGCACCGCGTCCCGGAAGGAGTAGCCCACGCCTGCCTTCCCCAGCCGCATCCCGACCCGGAGCAGCCCCGGGCCGTCGACCGCCATGGTCCACCGCACCCGGGTCCCGGTCCCTGCGGGCGCAAGGCACCACTCCTCGAGCATGGCCCGCACACCGGGCAGATTGGTTTCGTCGATCCGGTAGGCGTACCGCGTCGCCGGCTCCGACGCCATGACCGTCTCCCGGAAACGGATCCCGCCCCGCAGAGCGACATCCCGGCCGGCGCCCTCCCGGGTCGGCTTCGCCCGCGCCACGGCGGTGAACCAGGCCGGCCAGCCTTCGACGTCGTCGGCGAGTGCGCGGTAGACCTCCGACGGAGACGCGGCGACGTCGGCGGTGAAGACGAGGCGCACGGGGGCGGACTCGGCGAAGTCGAGCGGCACGGAATTCAGCCTGCGTGGCATCGGAGCGTACCTCCGGGTGGGTCGGGGCGGCGTGGCGTACGGGCCGGGACACCATAGCCGCCGGAACGTCGATGCGGCAGCATGCCAACGTGAGCGAAGCGCTGGCCAGTCCTAGGCCCTGACCAGCAGGCCGTCGACCACCCGGCCGAACACCCGGCGGGCCGCCAGTGCCACAGCCGCATCCAGGGCGCGGGGCACGCCCCGTGGCCGGAGCTCCTCCTCCCAGGTCACCCGGGACCCTCCGGGCGCCTCCCGCACCACGATCTCGGCCCAGCCGAGGACGACCCGACCGCGCTTCTCGAGGCGGCACCGGCCCGGGAGTCCCGGGGCCGGGGGCTGCCAGTGCACGACCTCCATGATGTCGTCGAAGGCGCAGGGACCCAGCCCGGTGCGGGCGACGAAGCGGGTGCCCGCGCCCGTTGGGGCGGGTGTGAGGACCGAGATCCGGGTCAGCGGTACGTGCGCCGCGTGCGCGGGCCAGTCGGTGAGGCGCCGCCAGGTCTCGGCGGCGGGGAGCGGTGTCGTACGGACGACGCGGAAGACGGCCATGGCTCAGTCCCCGGTGGCCGTTTCGCGCCCGGGTGCCCCGTCCGCCACCACCGGACGCGGCAGACGTTCCGTGAGCGACGCACGCGCCCCGTCCGGCAGTCCCTCGGTCGCCGTGCCGCCCGGCAGGGCGAGGGCGCTTCCCGGCGCGACCATGCCGAGGGCCGTCCGTGCGATGTCCTCCGTCGCGCCGGGCTCCGGCGCCGACTTGGCTCCGCACCCCGGCTCATGTGCCCTCGCACCGCCGTGCCCCGCCTCGCCGTGCATCGCACCGCCGTCCACCTTCGTGACGGCCCCCCGCCGGGCGAGAGCGTCCGGACCGCGGCTCACGGTCACAGGGGAGACGTCCCCACTGCGGGTGAGCACGCTGCCCCGGGCACCGCCCCGGCGCCGCACCCCGTCGCGGAACAGGGCGCGCCGCTGTTCCGCGCGGAGGTCCTGCCTGCCGTTCACCACCGGGGTCGCTCCTTCGGCTGGGCTGTTCATCCTGCCATGGTCCAGAGGCACTCGTACGGGGGAGATTCCAGGAGAAGCCCGCGCCGGTGAGCCACGGAGCGCGACTCTGGACACGCGGTCGATCCTCCCAGCGGAGAGGAGCCACGGAATTGTCTGCTGCCACCCCCGCACACGAACCGGCTTGTGAACCAGCCCGTTTACCCGCACCATCGGCCGAAGCCGAGGGCGGCGGTGCCGCCCTGGAGCTCCTGGTCCACGGCGTCGGCGGCGCCACCCCGCAGGACATGCTCGGCGACCCCCGCACCGTCAGGATCACCGGCGACGCGACCGCGGCCGTCTACCGGCGCCCCGAGGACGCCGACGCCGAGCAGCACCCCGACCGGACCGCACACGGTCCGGTGCCCGAGGCGTACTCCTGGGCCAACCTCACCTCGGGCAACGGCGCCCGCGCGCTCTGGCTGCTGCTCCTGCCGTTCATGGTGGTCAACCTCGCGCACTGGATGCGCCCGACGACCAAGGGCCCGCCGGCCGCGGTCAGATGCTACGGAATGCTGGTCCGGCTCGTGGCGCTCAGCCTCACCGCCCTGCTCACCGCGGCCGCCTGCGAGGTCGCACTCGATCTGACGGCCTGGCAGTGCGCGGGCTCGGCACCCTGCTCGGCGCGCCGGTCCTGGCTGGGGTTCCTCTCCGCGGCGGGCGACGGCTGGTGGTCACAGCCGGGCCGGCGCCTCTCACTGGCGGCGCTCGTCCCCACGGCACTCGTGGGACTGCTCTGGTACCTGTCCAACCGCACCTGGAGCGCCTACGAGTCCCAGCGGCCGCCCGCCACCGAAGCCGCACACGGCACCGGAGCCACCAGAGTCACCGGAGCGATCGCGACCGGCGGCACCACGGGCGGGCCGTCGTCCATGCGCCCCGCACTCGGGCGGCCCGGCTTCTGGTACGGGCGGCGCATCGTCGCCCGGCTGCGGGCCGCGCACACCGCGGCCGGATTCCTGATCGTGGCAGCCGCCGTCGCCGGGGCGGCCGCGCGCCACGACCGCGGTGCGGACGTCCTCGCGCTCGATCTCGTGGGCCGGGCCCTGGAGTCGGTGCTCGCCCTCGCCGGTGCCTTCGTCGTCGCGGTCGTGTTCCGCCGCGGGCACAGCGACAGCCTCATCGACCAGCGCGTCGACCGTGCCGTCGTCGGCTGGCTGCCCGGCGTCTCCCTGGTCCTGCTGGCCCTCGCCATGCTCTACGCGTCCTGGTCCCGCCCCGGCTGGGCCTCCCACGGCACACTCCCCGGCGAGGAGGCCTTCCGGATACTCACCCTCGTCCAGGGCGTCCTGATCGTGGCCCTGGCCGTGTCCGCTCATCTCCTGCACCGGCGTGCCCGCCATCCCCGCACCGCCCTGAACGGCCTGGGCGGGCCCGCGGTCGCCCTCCTGGCCTGCGCCCTCGGCGGGGTCATGACCGGTGGCGTCGCCCAGCGGGTCGCCGACTGGCTGGACGGCCCCGGAACACCGGGGATGGGCCGCGGGCCCATCACCGGCCCGCCCGTGCTGCTCAGCTGGCAGGCGTCGGTCATCCCCGTGCTGCTGCTCCTGCTACTCGTCCCGCTGGCGGTACTCGCCGTACGGACATGGCGCACCGCCCGCTCCCTCGCCGCGGCGGTGGAACAGGACTACCCCGCCGAGCGGCCCGACGAGGTCCGCACCAGGCGCATTGCCGCCACCCGGGCCACCGCGGCCCTCACCGACGCCATCCCTGCCATCATCGGCATCCTGTGCACCGCCACCCTGCTGCTCGGCGGGGGCGCGCTGGCAGGCTCCTGGGCGACCGGTGAGGTCCCGGGCGAAGCCTTCGACCGGGCCCATCCGGTGGTGGAGGCCATCGCCGACGCCGCACAGACACTGGGCTCGCTGCTGATCGGGCTCGGCTTCGTGCTGATCGTCACCTGGGGCAGACGCGCTTACCGGGACGCGGCGGCCCGGCGGACCATCGGCATCCTCTGGGACGTCGGCACGTTCTGGCCGCGCGCCGCCCACCCCTTCGCCCCGCCCTGCTACGCCGAGCGGGCCGTGCCCGACCTCACCTGGCGCATGGCTTCCTGGACCGGCAGCACCGGCGGACGCCTCGTCATCTCGGGCCACTCACAGGGCAGCGTGCTGGCCGCCGCCGCGGTCTGGCAGCTCCCCGCCGCCACCCGGCGCAGAGTGGCCCTGCTCACCTACGGTTCCCCCCTGGAGCGCCTCTACGGGCGCTGGTTCCCCGCCTACTTCGGTCCCGCGGCACTTCGCGCGCTCCACCGGGAGCTGCACTGCTGGCGCAATCTCTGGCGCCACACGGATCCGATCGGCGGACCGCTGCTGCTCCCGCCCGAGCAGGGCAAGCCCGCCGTCGACCGTGCAGCGCTGAGAGACCCGGTGGTCTACGGGCGCACCGACAGCCATCCCCTTCCGGAACCGATACTCGGCCACTCCGACTACCAGGCCGACCCTGCTTTCGCGCAGGAACGCAGGGAGCTGCTCGACCGGCTGCCACCCGCGCTTCCGGGCCAGCGGGCCCCGGTACACACGGCGGATCCGCCAGATGACTGAGACAGGCTCCTTGACGGAGCGCCGGATGCCGGCCAGGGAGAACCGCGCTCGACCTCGCCCTGCTCAGGGCAGCTCGGGCAGGTCGTCGGGCACCAGCAGGGTCAGGTCGTCCGTGCTCATTTCGGCGAACCCGGCGACCCGGCCCGCATGACGCTCCACCATCGACTCGAAGGTCTGACGCGCGGTACGGCCGTTTCCGAACGCGGCGCCCTTCGGCAGTGCGGTGAAGTACTTCAGCAGCGCCTCGCCGGTACCTTCGCCCAGTCGGTACTCGTGCTCCTCGGCCTGCTGTTCCACTATCCGCAGCAGCTCATCGGGCATGTAGTCGCTGAAGGTGATGGTCCGTGAGAAGCGTGATGCCACGCCCGGGTTGACGGTCAGGAAGCGCTCCATCTCCGTCGTGTACCCGGCGACGATGACGACCACCGCGTCCCGGTGGTCCTCCATCAGCTTCACCAGGGTGTCGATGGCCTCCCGCCCGAAGTCCCGCCCCGAGTCCTCCGGTGACAGCGCATAGGCCTCGTCGATGAACAGCACCCCGCCCCGGGCCCGGTCGAACGCCTCCTGGGTGCGGATCGCCGTCGAGCCGATGTGCTCGCCGACCAGGTCCACCCGGGACACCTCGACGAGATGCCCGCGCTCCAGCACGCCGAGGGACGCGAGGATCTCGCCGTACAGCCGGGCGACCGTCGTCTTGCCGGTGCCGGGGGAGCCGGTGAAGACCAGATGGCGGCGGACCGAAGCGGCCTTGAGTCCCGCTTCCTGGCGGCGGCGACCGACCTCGATCATGTTGGTGAGGGTGCGGACCTCCCGCTTGACGCTGTCCAGACCGACCAGGTCGTCAAGCGCGCTCAGCACGTCGTCCGGGGTGCGGACGGGAGCCGACCGGACCGCGTCGGACCCGGCGGGTTCCTGGACGGGCGCGGCGGGATGGTGTGCCGGGAGCTCGCCGAGCAGCCCGGGCGAGCGCTGCGACTGGGCGGTGGTCACCACCGCCGGAGCGGGCGCCGTCGCAGCGGGCACTCCGCTGGCGTCGCTGGTGCAGTCCTCCGCGCGCACACCCTCGCCGGGGAACTCGTAGCCCCCGCGCGCACAGCGCTCGGTGCGGCAGCGCATCAGCGTCGTACGGCAGCCGTCGGTCACATGGAAGCCGTAACCCGAACTGTCCGTCACCCGGCAGGCGTGGAAGGTGCCGCGGCCTTCCGCCGACACGTAGAAACCCGCCTCCACCGGGGAGGTCACCGTGCAGCGCTCGATCGAAGGGTCGGCCCCCTTGGTGACGATCACTCCCGTCTGCGCCTTGTCGATGGTGCAGTTGTTCAGGGTGCCCCCGCTGCCGTGGTCGCGGAACCACGCGCCCGTCGAGGCTTCCCGGATCCGGCAGTCGTCCAGCTGTGCCGTGGCGCCGTCGCTGACGGACACCGCCGTGTTCCGTACCTGCGCCAGATCACTGTCGACCACGTCGGCACGCGAACCGCGGTCGAGCACGAAGAGCGCATCCGGCACGTCGTGGACCCGGCAGGAGTCCAGCACCGCGGTGGCGCCGTCGCTGACCCACACGGCGGGGTAGTCGCCCGTGCTGTCGTGGATCTCGCACTGGTTGGCGTCCACCCGGGTCCCCGGGTCCCACACCGACAGGCCGTTGCGTCCGAACCGCCGGACGGTCGACCTGGTGAGCGTGAGCACCGAACGCGAGCGCAGATCCACCGCGTTCTCGGGTATGTCATGGATGTCGCAGTCGGAGAGGGTGAGCACCGCGTCCGTGTCGAGGGTGACACCGTCGGCTGAGGTGCGGTGCACGCTGGATTCGGTGAGATGTGCCGTGGCGCGCGAGGCGATCTGCACACCGGTGCCCTTGATCTCGTACACCTCGCAGCCGATCGCCTCCAGCGCGGTCGACTCGCCCGTGATGCTGAGCCCCGCGCCCGAGGCATGGTGCACCCGGCAGCGCTCCAGCCGGGGATGGGCGCCCCCGTGCACCGAGACCCCGGACTGACCGGCCGCGACGACCTCGCACTCCTCGAACACGCCACCCGCACCGTCCAGGACGGCGATGCCCACACCCGCGGGGTTGTCGACCGTGCAGCGGCGCACGGTCGGCCGGGCCGCGCCGCGCACCTCGACACCCGCCGCGGAGCGGGTGACGATCCGCAGATCGGTCAACTCCGGTGTGCCGTCCTCGATCAGCAGCGCGGGCGCCGCGGTGTCCTGGCCCTCGACATGCAGGTCCCGCACGGTCGCGGAGGCCCGTATGGTCAGCGGGACCCCTTCGGAGGGCGCGATCCGCACCGAGCCGGCCGCTCCGTCGGGCCCGCGTAGGGTCACGGCACACCGCACCACCAGGTTCTCCCGGTAGGTCCCGGGGGAGACGGTGAGGATGTCACCGTCGGCGGCGGCCTCCAGGGCCGCGGCGAGGGAGGCGTACTCGCCCGTGCGGCGCCGCCACCGCGACGTGCCGGTGTGCGTCACCTGGACCGTGCCCTGTGCCATGGTGCTGCCTTGCCCCCACCTCGTCGTTCACCCGCCACGCTCTTGCTGTGCCCGGCGTGGCCCCACCGTAGCGTGACGGAGGCGCGGCGGGTGACCGGTCAGCACCCTGTGCCCGTACGGCCCCAGTCAGGACCGGATTTCGCCCATGCCCGGTCGAGATCCGCATACCTGTGCCGCATCAGCCGCCGTACGAACCGCCGTCTGCCGCTTTCCACCAGCCCGGCCAGGGCGGCCGCGACGCCGAGACCCGCGAGCACGGCGTGTGCCCGTGCGGCACCGCCGTCCAGGGGACGCGTGACGGACCGGTCCCGGCTGTCGGTCCATATCCGTATGGTGTCGCCCGCGCGCACGGTCACCGCGCGCACGGTCACCGCGCGCACGGTCACCGCGCGCACGGTCACCGTGCGCGCGGGCACTCTGTCGCGGTGCTGTTTCCCGTCTCTGCCCGTCCACTCGGCGACCACCGTGATGCGGGTGCGCTCCTCGCTCCGGGCGTCCGGATGGGCGGCCGACCGCTTCGGCTGCGGCAGCACGCGCACGACCCGTGCGGTCGTGGGACGCCGGTCGGTCCGCTGGACGCGCACGGTCTCGCGGAGCGCGGAATCGGCCAGTGCTCCGCAGCGCCATCCGGCGGCCGGTGCGCCGACGGCCAGTAGCAGCACCGCGGCCAGCGTCGCCCATGCCTCGACCAGATCGGTGGTGCGCCGCAGGGGATTGCGCCGCCAGCGCCACACACCCAGGAAAGCTCGCACAGGTCCGCCCCCTCTGCGCCGTGACGGCCTCGCAGCCCGCACAGACCTCGCAGGGCTTCGACACCGCTCGGAGAAGCCGGCACATCCCGGCGCAGATCCAACGAGCGGGAGGGCGCGGGGGTTCCGTCACCCGATGAACCGCGGAGGCTGCGTCAGTCGATGATCCGTACCGGGTCCCCCACCCTGACCGACCCGGATGTCTCCGGGACCAGGTTCTGGCCGAACACCAGCCGGTCCCCGAAGCGCCGGTGGCGGGCTAGGGTCCGCAGCGGTTCCCTGCCGCGTGCCGCCGTCGACTGGTCGGTGGTGGTCACGACACAGCGGCCACACGGCTTGCTCACCCGGAAGCGGACCTCGCCGACCTGGACGTGGCGCCACTGGTCCTCGGCCCACGGGTCGCCGCCGTCCACGACGAGATTGGGCCGGAAGCGGTTCATGGGCAGTGGGCCCTCGCCCGGGTTGTCTCCCTGCTCGATGAGGGAGTTCAGCGCGTCGAGCGACGCGCGCGTGGCCACCAGCAACGGGAACCCGTCGGCGAACGAGACCGTCTCACCCGGTCGTGCGTAGTCCGGAGCAACCGGCCTGCGGTGTGCGGGGTCGTCGAGATGCACCAGCCGGACCGGTGCGCCGACGTACGCGCTGAACCAGTCGTCGGAGGCGGCGCCGGCCGGCACCGCCTCCACCTTCTCCCCGAAGATCTCCACGACGACCGTGCCCTCCGGCTCGGGCACCGTCACGGTCAGCGGCGCCTGACCGGGCGCCGTCACCAGGATCCCGCCGTCATGCCCGGGCACGGCGGACGCCAACGCGAGCCGTGCGTGCTGGCGTTGGGTCACTGCCCGGCCCGTGGCGTCGACGACCATCCACCGGCGGTCACCGGCAAGGCCCCATGGCTCCACGACCGCCGTGTCCGGAGCGAAGCCCGCGAGGGACTTCACCGGGTGGACATGGATGGAGTGGACGGAGCGCTGCACGGGACCGGTCATAGGGCCATCCTGCCAGCAGACGTGCCGGTGTCGCCCGGCACCGGCGTATCCGCTGGTACGGCCTAGTATCCGCCGCCCTGGTACGGGCGGTTGTACGGGTCGTCGTACGGAGCCGGGGTCGGCATCGGGCGCGGGGCCGCGGGGCGCATCGCCTCGTAGCCGGTCGCCAGCGGCCTGGGCATCTGCTGGGGCTGGACGCCCGGGTAGCCGCGCGGGGCACCGGGCTGCTGGGCGATGTACGGCGCCGGGGCCTGTTGCAGCGGGACGGGCTGCGACATCTGCTGCGGGTAGCCGTACGACGGTGAGGGCTGGGAGGGAGCTGCCGGGAGGGCGGGCAGAGCCGCGGGCAGCGCCGGCATGTAGCCGCTGCCGACGGAGTCATAGGCGGCGGGCACTCGGATCGGGGCGATCTGAGGCGTGCCCCGCTCAGCGACCAGGGAGTCGTAGATCGGGGTGTCGGCGAACGGCGGCACGGAGTAGTAGCCGCCACCGTAGGTGGAGCGGGGGGAGGTCATGGCACATAAGTTAAGCCCACGATGTGCTGGTTGGGGAGCCCGATAAGAGGGTTGTTTGACGTGTTACCAGTGACCGGCGATCCCCAATGCGAGCGAATTATGGAAAATCGGTCGCCCCGAGGCATCTAGATCATGTAAAGGGCGAGCTGAGAAGGGGTTACCCACGGGTCGCAGGGGTGCCCGGACCGCGTCCGGCGCTACGTTGGGCGCATCGAGTCGACCGGGTGCCAGGACCCGTGATGGGGGCGAGGATGTCCATGCTCAAAGGGGCGAATGTCCCCGTACCCGTGCCGATCGTCCATGTGGAGCTGGGCTGGCGCTCCGGGAGCGGTGCGCCCGACGTCGACGCCTCGGCTCTGCTGCTCGCATCGGACTCGGGAAAGGTCCGCTCCGACGCGGACTTCGTCTTCTACAACCAGCCCGAGCACGCTTCCGGTGCCGTCCGCCACGAGGGCAAGCGCACAGCGGGCGCCATGACCACCGACCACATCACCGTCGACCTCGGCCGTGTCGAGCCGTCCGTCGAGCGGATCGTGCTCGCGGCATCGTCGGACGGCGGCAGCTTCGGACAGGTGCCGGGGCTGTACGTCCGGGTGCTCGACGCGGCGGGCGGCGCGGAGATCGCCCGCTACGAGAGCGGCGACGCGACGGTCGAGACGGCGTTCATCCTCGGCGAGCTCTACCGGCGCCAGGGTGCGTGGAAGTTCCGCGCGGTGGGCCAGGGGTACCAGAGCGGACTCGAAGGACTCGCCACCGACTTCGGCATCACGGTCGACGAACCGCAGCAGCCCGCACCCATGCCGACTGCCCCGGTCCCCGCGACCCCGCAGGTGCCCGCAGCGGCCTCGGCTCCGGTCGCCCCCCCACCCGTGCGCCTCAGCAAGATCACCCTGACCAAGGAGGCGCCCACCGTCTCGCTCGCCAAGCAGGGCGGGACATCCGGCACCATGCGCGTCAACCTCAACTGGGAGGTGCGCAAGCAGTTCACGGGCTGGGGCGCCAAGCTCGGCCAGGCCGTGGCCATGCACGCGGATCTCGATCTCGACCTCTGCGCCCTCTTCGAGCTCGGTGACGGCCGCAAGGGAGTCGTCCAGGCTCTCGGCAACGCCTTCGGGGCCCTCCACCAGCCCCCGTACATCCAGCTCGACGGTGACGACCGCACCGGCTCCGTGGCCACCGGCGAGAACCTCACCGTCAACCTGGACCACAAGGACAAGCTCCGCCGCGTCGTCATCTTCGTCACCATCTACTCCGGTGCCCGCAGCTTCGCCGACCTGCACGCCACGGTCACCCTCCAGCCCCAGCACGGCGCACCCATCGAGTTCTCGCTCGACGAGTGCACCGTGCCCTCGACGGTCTGCGCCCTCGTCCTCCTCACCAACCAGGGCGGTGATCTGGTCGTCCAGCGAGAGGCGCGCTATCTCGTCCCCGAGCGAGGGGTCAGCCCGCAGCGCACGATCGACCACGCGTACGGCTGGGGCATGAACTGGACACCCGGCAGGAAATGAGCCCACTCAGCGGTCCGGCGCGGCCTCGGGGCGCGCATAGGTGCGCCCCTTCCAGGCCGCGCCGCGCCCCCGGTAGTGACGCAAGGCCGAGTCCACCGTCATCAGCAGGTAGAGCAGCGCGGTGACCGGAAGCAGCGGGGCCAGCCACAGCGTCTGCCGGTAGTAGCGCAGTATCGGGACATACGTCCCGGCCATCACCGCCCACGCCGCGAGACCCGCCCACCGCGCCACCGCGTCCCCCGCCCCGCACACCCCTGCGAACACCGCCACCGGCGGCACCAGGTACACCAGCGAGAGACCCGCCACCGTCCCGGCGAGCAGCACCGGGCTGTGGCGCAGCTGGGCATACGCGCTCCGGGAGACCATGTGCCAGAGGTCCGCCAGCCGCGGATACGGACGGACGCTGTCCACCCGCTCGGCGAGACCCAGCCACACCCGCCCCCCGGCCCGCCGCACCGCGCGCGCCACCGCCACGTCGTCGATGAGCGACTGCCTGACCGACCACGGAATGCCCGCTCGTACCGCGGTCGAGGTCCGCAGCAGCACACATCCGCCGGCCGCGGCCGTCGCGAGGGCCCGCCCGCCGTCCGCCTTCCCGTCGCCCGCTCCGCGGTTGATCCAGCGGAACGGATAGAGCTGCGCGAAGAAGTAGACGAAGGCAGGCACCACCAGGCGCTCCCACAGGGTGGCCACCCGCAGCCGCGCCATCTGCGAGACCAGATCGATCCCGTGCGCATGCGCCGCGGCGACCAGATCGGACAGGCTGTCCGGCTCATGCGCGATATCGGCGTCCGTGAGCAGCAGATACTCCGGGTCCCCGGCCCGTGCGAGCGCGATGCCGTGCCGCAGCGCCCAGAGCTTGCCCGTCCAGCCGTGCTCCGGTTCCCCCGGGGATGCCACGGTGAGCGGCAGCCCGCCGTAGCGCTCCGACAGCTCGTGTGCCAGGGCGCCCGTGCCGTCCGTACTGCCGTCGTCCACGAGGATCACCTCGGCCTCCCCCGGATACGACTGCCGCAGCAGCGACGGAAGGCTCTCCGGCAGTACGGCGGCCTCGTCCCGGGCCGGTACGACGATCGCCACCGACGGCCAGTCGTCGTACGCCCACGGCGCCGCCTCGCGCCGGGGCAGCCGCTGATCCGTACGCCAGAAGAAGCCCTGCCCCAGCAGCAGCCACAGCCACACGGCCAGGGAAACCACGGCGATCCACGCGAGGGTGCCCATTCTTCGCAGTCTGCCCCACAACGGCCGGGCCGCAAGGGCCGTCGGCTAGGGTGACCGGGTGAAGATCGCACTGATGGACTCCGGGATCGGCCTGCTGGCGGCCGCCGCCGCGGTGCACCGCCTGCGACCCGACGCGGACCTGGTGCTCTCATGCGATCCGGACGGGATGCCCTGGGGACCCCGCACACCGGAGGATCTGACCGCACGCGCGCTCACCGTCGCACGCGCCGCCGCGGCGCACCGCCCGGACGCCCTGATCGTCGCCTGCAACACCGCGTCCGTGCACGCGCTGCCCGCACTGCGCGCTGCGCTGGAGCCTGGCGTGCCCGTGATCGGCACCGTACCCGCCATCAAGCCGGCGGCCGCGGGCGGCGGGCGGGTGGCCATCTGGGCCACCCCCGCCACGACCGGCAGCGCCTACCAGCGTGGCCTCATCCGCGACTTCGCCGACGGCGCCGAGGTCACCGAGGTGCCCTGCCCCGGGCTCGCGGACGCCGTCGAGCAGGCCGACGAGGACGCCATCGACCGGACCGTCGCCGCAGCCGCCGCTCTCACCCCAATGGACGTACGGGCCGTGGTCCTCGGCTGCACCCACTACGAACTGGTCGCCGAACGCATCCGCGCCGCCGTCAGCGCGGGCCGTCCCGACGGGCTGGGGCCGGTCGTCCTGCACGGTTCGGCCGGTGCCGTAGCCGCCCAGGCGCTGCGCCGCGCCGACGCCCAGCCCGCTCCCGCCGCCGCACCCAACACCCGCCTGACCGTGCTGCTCAGCGGGCAGGAGGGCGCGCTGCCCCGGCCCGCGCTGGCGTACGCCGAAGGCCGGCTGCTGGCCACGGCGAACGCGGTGGATCCGGTCACTCCGGCCCGCTGACCCGCACGTCACAGCGGCCCCCGCGGGCCGGACCCGGCCTGCGGGGATGCGCCCGGCAGGCCACGTCCGCGAGCCGGTCGGCCCGGTGCCACCGGAGCGGAACGTGAGTACGCTGCTGCACATGACGGACCACCCCGGTGTTGAGGGGCAGGCCGCTCAGGCGCCGCCCCCGATCTGGACCGGCCGCGCGACCAACCGCATCCAGTGGGTGCTGGCAGCGGTCGGCGCCGGATGCATGGCGCTCGGCATCGAGCTCGCCGTCGACGCCCCCTGGACCTCAGGCGTCCTCGCCCTGCTGATGTCGGTGATCGGCTGTGTCGCCGCCGGCCTGCTGGTGCTGTTCGGCACCCTCGCCTTCGTCCATGTGGCGGTCACGGTCGACCGTGACTGCTTGGAGGTGCGCTGCGGCCACATGGGCCTGCCGCGGCGGAGGATCCCCCTGGACTCCGTGGTGGGAGCCGACTTCGTCCCCCGGGTCTGCCCGCGCCAGTGGGGCGGCTGGGGCTACCGCTGGCGTCCCGAGCAGGGCACGGCGGTGATCGTCCGCCGCGGCGAGGGCCTGGCGCTGAGACTCGGCGACGGCCGGATGTTCACGGTGACCGTGGACGACGCGGAGACGGCCGTCCGGGTGATCCGTGACAGACTGCGGCTGACCTCGAAGGGGACCGCAGCGGAGATCTGACGTGCACGAGCTGACCTATGACGACATCATCTCCGCCACGGCGCGCGTCGGTGGACGCGTACGACCTGTCACGGTCGCCCCGGGTGAACCGGGAGCCGTCGGGAACGGCACCGGCGAGACGTACGACGTCTGGCTGGCACTCGAGTACATGCAGCACACCGGCTCGTTCAAGGCCCGTGGCGCCCAGAACTTCATCCAGGCCCACCGCGACGCCGGCACCTTCCCGGACGCGGGGGTGACCATCGCCTCCGGTGGCAACGCGGGCCTGGCCTGTGCCTGGGCCGCCCAGCAGCAGGACGTGCCGGCCACCGTGTTCCTGCCCGCCACCGCGCCCCGGGTCAAGGTGGCCCGCTTGCGCGGCTTCGGCGCGGATGTGCGCCTCGTCGGTACGGAGTACGCCGAAGCACTCGCCGCCTGCGAGGAATTCGCGGCGGCTACCGGCGCGCTCGCCAGCCATGCCTACGACCATCCGCTGATCGCGGCGGGCGCGGGCACTCTGCTCGAGGAGATCAGGGCGCGGATCCCGGGCGGCCCGGACACCGTGGTGGTGGCGGTCGGCGGTGGCGGGCTGTTCGCCGGGGTGGCCACCGCCGCGGAGCGGCACGGCATCCGCACGGTGGCGGTGGAGCCGGCCGGATGCCGGGCGCTGAACGCGGGGCTTGAGGCCGGCCGCCCGGTCGACGTCTCCGTCGACTCGGTGGCGGCGGACTCCCTCGGCGCCCGCCGGGCTTCCGCGATGGCCCTCGCGGTCGCTCGGCGCGAGCACGTCCGCTCCGTGCTGGTCGCGGACGAGGAGATCGTCCGGGCGCGCAGAGCGCTGTGGGACCGGCACCGGGTGGCGGTCGAGCACGGCGCGGCGACCGCGCTGGCCGCGCTCACCGGCGTGGACGGCCCTGACCGCCACGGCTATCGCCCTGGTGACGGGGAGCGGGTGTGCGTGGTCCTCTGCGGAGCGAACACCGACCCCCGAGACCTCGCCGGGTAGGTCGTCAGACGGTCACCGGAACGGGGCCGGCGCTCCCCGCGACCGCCGATCGCGGCTCAGGAACCGGCCGCTGAGCCGGGCCCGACTTCCCTGAGCCCTCCGGAAACGTAGACTCCGGCAGGTGAGTGCCACCCTGACTCCCGTCGACACCCAGCCGCCCGCCCCCGAACCGGGACCCCGGCCGAGGCGGTTCACCCGGCCGGCCGCCGCCGTGCTGTCCGGTGTGCTGCTGTTCCTGAGCTTCCCGCCCCGGCCGCTGTGGTGGCTGGCCCCGGCGGGTTTCGCGGTGCTCGCCTGGTGTCTGTACGGCCGTCGTCCGCGCGCGGCGCTCGGTCTCGGGTACCTCGCGGGCCTGGGCTTCCTGCTACCCCTCCTGGTCTGGACGGGCGAGGAGGTGGGGGCGCTGCCCTGGGTCGCGCTCTCGGCCGTCGAGGCGCTCTTCGTCGCCCTGACCGGCGTGGGCATCGCCGCGGTCTCCCGGCTGCCCTGGTGGCCGGTGTGGGGCGCCGCTGTCTGGGTGGTCGGCGAGGGGGTACGAGCCCGGGTGCCGTTCGGCGGCTTCCCCTGGGGCAAGATCGCCTTCGGGCAGGCCGACGGGCTGTTCCTGCCGCTGGCGGCGGTGGGCGGCACCCCGGTCCTGGGCTTCGCGGTGGCGCTGTGCGGTTTCGGTCTCTACGAGCTGGTGCGTCAGGTCCGCCGCTACCGGCGGACCGGAGAGCTGGGGCGCGGACCGCTGGCCGCCGCGGCGCTCAGCGTGCTCGTCCCCGTCTCCGGGGCGTTCGCCGCACTGCCCCTGGTCGACGACTCGCCCGAGGACGGCACCGCGACCGTCGCCGCGGTCCAGGGCAACGTGCCCCGCCTCGGACTGGACTTCAATTCCCAGCGCCGAGCGGTCCTGGACAACCACGCCCGGCGCACCGAGCAGCTCGCCGCCGACGTCGCCGCCGGCAAGGTGGCCAAGCCCGACTTCGTGCTGTGGCCGGAGAACTCCTCCGACCTCGATCCGTACCGCAACGGCGACGCGCGCCTGGTGATCGACCGGGCCGTGCGGCGGATCGGTGCCCCCACGGTGATCGGCGCCGTGCTCACCCCGGACACGGGCAAGCTCCGCAACACCCTGATCGAATGGGATCCCGAGCGCGGCCCCGTCGACACCTACGACAAGCGGCATGTGCAGCCGTTCGGCGAGTACATCCCGATGCGTTCCTTCGTCCGCCTCTTCAGCGCCGACGTCGACCGTGTCAGCCGTGACTTCGGACCCGGCAACAAAGTGGGGGTCTTCGATCTCGCCGGTACCAAGGTGGGCCTCGCGACCTGCTATGAAGCCGCCTTCGACTGGGCGGTACGTGACACGGTCACCCACCGCGCCCAGCTCATCTCGGTACCCAGCAACAACGCCACCTTCGGCCGCAGCGAGATGACCTACCAGCAGCTGGCCATGTCGCGGGTACGGGCGGTCGAGCACAGCCGTGCCGTCGTCGTCCCGGTCACGAGCGGTGTCAGCGCGATGATCAACCCGGACGGGAAGATCGTGCAGCAGACGGAGATGTTCACACCGGACGCCCTGGTCGCGGAGATCCCGCTGCGCTCCTCGCTCACCCCCGCCACCCGTATGGGCACGCTCCCCGAGGGCCTGATCGCCGCGCTCGCGGCCGGGGCGCTCGGCTGGGTCGGGTACACGCGTCTCCGCCGCACCTCCTGAAGGCGACCTCGAGCCGCTGCACATAGGGTCGACCCCATGGGCACCCCTGACTTCATCAGCCGGATCCGTGCCAGCGCGGGCACCCAGCT
Organism: Streptomyces sp. NPDC019396; assembly: GCF_040632375.1. Classification (NCBI taxonomy): domain Bacteria; kingdom Bacillati; phylum Actinomycetota; class Actinomycetes; order Kitasatosporales; family Streptomycetaceae; genus Streptomyces; species Streptomyces sp. NPDC019396. The sequence continues at coordinate 49,793 of NZ_JBEYBS010000032.1, forward strand.
CCTCTTCCTGCCGGGTGTGAGCGCCGTGGTGTTCGACGACGACGGACGGATCCTGCTGGGGAGACGTGCCGACACCGGTGGGTGGTCGATCATCGGGGGCATCCCCGAGCCGGGTGAGCAGCCCGCGGCGACCGCGATCCGGGAGGTGTACGAGGAGACCGCGGTGCGCTGTGTGGTGGAGCGGGTCGTGCTGGTCCAGGCGATGCCCAGGCCGATCACCTACCCGAACGGGGACCGGTGCCAGTTCATGGACATCTGCCTGCGCTGCCGGGCCGTGGGCGGCGACGCCAGGGTCAACGACGAGGAGTCGCTCGACGTGGGCTGGTTCTCCGTGGACGCTCTCCCGGAGCTCGAGGACTTCGCCGTGTTCCGGATCAAGCAGGCACTCGCCGACGGCCCCACCTGGTTCGATCCCTCGGTCCCCGGGGCCGGGAGCCACGCGGGCGCCTGACCCGGACACCCCGGCATCCGCACCCCGTTCAACGAGGGGATCCGCCTGCTCGTCGCTCGATCGGGACGGCGGGCTTCGACCGGGGCGTCCACGCCCCCGGTGGCCAGGACCACGAGGCCGGACGTGCGGCGGCAGCGGCCACGGCGACCTGACGCCGGCGCGAACGGAGCCCGGATTTGGCGGTGCGTCAACGGACACCGCCAAGTCCGGGCCGTTTCACGCGGTGTGCTCGGGCCGCGGGCGCAGTCCGTCGAGGACGATGCCCAGGTAGCGGCGCCAGTCGGCGACCCCGGCCTGCACTACGTGGCAGAGGCCGATGTAGAGCGGCGACACATCGGACACGGTCAGGTCCGCGCGCACCGAACCCTCGGCCTGGGCCCGTTTGAGCACCTTGTCGGTCAGCTCGTTGAGCTCGGCGATAGCCTCCGCGTCGAAGGTGCTCCCGCCGACCATCGCCGTGATCGTCTCCGCGTAACCGCGGTCCTGTTCCTGCATGATTCCGCAGAACTCCAGCGACCGGGCCAGGCCGTTCCACGGGTCGGGGTCGGGGAGCACCTCGTTTCTGAGGAAGTCCAGGGTCTGCTGGAAGCGGTGCTCCACGATCGCCTCCGCCAGTGACTCCTTGGTCGGGAAGTGGCGGTACACCGTCCCGACGCCCACCCCCGCCCTGCGGGCGATGTCGCCCATCTGTGCGTCCCGGCCGGACTCGGAGAAGGCGGCCCGCGCTGCGTCGAGCACCTTGAGCCGGTTGCGGGCGGCGTCGGAGCGCAGTTTGCCGCCGGGGGGCGTGCTGGAAGGGGGTGGGGTGTTTGACAAGGGGAACCGCGCCTCCGTATCGTCCTATCCGGAATCGGACGTCCGATTCCGTTTACCACTTTACCCTCAGGAGCGTATCCCTCCCATGGCCACGCCTCCCGCTTCCGCCTTATCCCCTTCGTCCCCGGACCCGCTTCGCTGGAAGGCGCTGGTCGTCCTGGCCGTCGCCCAGCTGACAGTGGTGCTCGACGCCTCGATCGTGAACGTCGCACTGCCCTCGATCCAGCGGGATCTGCACTTCAGTGACTCCGACGTCCAGTGGATCGTCAATGCCTACGCACTCGCCTTCGGCGGCTTCCTGCTGCTCGGCGGCCGGACCGCCGACCTGCTCGGGCGGCGGCGGGTGTTCATGACCGGACTCGGACTGTTCGCCGTCGCGTCGCTGCTCGGGGGCCTCGCCCCTGGCGCGGGGTGGCTGATCGCCGCCCGTGTCGGCCAGGGCCTCGGCGCCGCGATCATCGCACCCGCCGCACTGTCCATCGTCACCACGACCTTCACCGAAGGCGCCGAACGCAACAAGGCCCTCGGCATCTGGGGCGCGCTCGCCGGAGCGGGCGGCGCCATCGGTGTGCTGCTCGGCGGCGTGCTCACCCAGTGGGCCGGCTGGGAGTGGGTGATGTTCGTCAACGTGCCGATCTGCGTCGGTGCCGCCGTCCTCACCCCGCGCCTCGTCCGCGAGAGCCGCGGCCATGAACGCACCGGCATCGACTTCGCCGGTGCCGCACTGGTCACCGGCGGTCTCAGCCTGCTGGTCTACGCGCTCGTGGACGCCGAGCGGGCGGGCTGGGGCTCGGCCAGGACCATCGGACTGCTGGTGCTGGCGGCCGTGCTGCTGCTGGTCTTCGCCCTGGTCGAACTGCGTGTCGTGAAGCACCCGGTGATGCCCCTGCGGATCTTCCGCAACCGCAACCTCTCCAGCGCCAACATGGTCTCCCTGCTGGTGGGCGCCGCGCTGCTGTCGATGTTCTTCTTCATCTCCCTCTACCTCCAGCAGGTGCTCGACTTCTCCGCACTCGAAGCCGGACTGTCCTACCTGCCCTTCTCGGTGGCGAGCATCCTCGCAGCCGGTGTGGCCTCGCAGCTGGTGACGAAGGTCGGGCCCAGGCCCATCCTCCTCACCGGTCTGGCGCTCACCACGGTGGGCCTGCTGCTGTTCACCCGTATCCCCGCCAACGGCACGTTCGCCGGGGACGTGCTGCTGCCCTCGGTGGTGGCGGCCCTGGGGCTCGGGTTCTCGTTCGTGCCCGTGACCATCGTCGCCGTCTCCGGTGTGACACCCCAGGAGTCGGGCCTCGCCTCGGGACTCATCAACACCACCCAGCAGATCGGTGGTGCGCTCGGCCTCGCTGTGCTGTCATCCGTGGCCAACGCGCGAATCGGCGAACTCCTGGAGGGCAAGCGGCCCGACGGCCCGGCCGTGGCCGACGCGATGACGGAGGGCTTCCGGCTGGCCTTCGCCGTCGGAGCGGGCTTCGCCCTGCTCGGCGTGGTGATCACCCTGCTGGCCGTTCCCAGGATCGACCGTTCGGTACGGGACGACGTGCCGGTCGCGGCGATCTGACGGACGGCACGCACGGAGACCCGGCACCGGCCCGGCCATCGCGGCCGGGCCCGTGCCGTGCTCTGCGTCTGCCGGTGCGTCAGTAGGACAGCCCCGGGCAGTACACCCCCGCCCCCGGCGTCGTGTACGAGCCCCGTACGACCAGCGTCTCCAGCCGCTCCAGGGCCATGCCCCGGGTGCGGAACGCCCAGCTCAGGGTGTCGGGCATCAGACGGCCCGGGATACGCAGCCGGGGCGCGGGACCGTCGGGAGCCGTCCTGCGCATCAGCTCGCCGGCGCCCGTGTACAGGGCCCGCACCGCGGCTTCCGAGACCGCCGTCAGATGCCCCAGGTCGGACAGACCCGTGGTGTAGCCGGCGATCGCACCGGTCGACCGGTCCACGGCGACATACGGCTGCGACCAGCCGAAGGCCCGCTTGGCGGACATGTGGATCTCCCCGTCCCGCGGATGGCCGTTGACCGTTCGGTAGAGCTCCTGGCACGCGGGTACGTCGTCCTCGGACATCGGGCGCACCGTGAAGCCCGCCAGGTTCGCGGGGGTGGGCGGTGCGTACCCGGTGACGACGGAGAGCTGCTCGTGCGGCACGAAGCCGAGCGAGGAGTACAGCCGGTACGCGCCGAGGTTGTTGGTCACCTGCACGGCACGCACGGAGTCCCGGCCGTGCCGTGCGGCCGCCCCGACCACCTCGTCCATCAGCAGGCGTCCCACTCCGCCGCCCTGTGCCCCGGGAGCGACGCTCAGGGGGCCGAAGGCGGCCACCGATTCGCCCAGGACCAGGAAGTTGGAGCCCACCACGGCACCCGTGCCGTCGACCGCCACACAGGCGAGGCAGCCGGGCGAAGCGAGCCGGTCCCGGAACATCTCCGTCACCGCGTCCACCGATGACCACTCGGGCGCGAGGCCCAGCGAGGCGTTCAGCGTGTTGAAGGCGTCGAAGCAGATGCCCGCCATCGCCGGCAGGTCCCGCCACGCCGCCTCGCGGACCCGGATGCCCTCTCCGCCCGCCGCACGGTCCGTGCCGTTCTTCCCGGTGCCGCTTCCCGGTTCGGGGAAGTAGCCGACGCGGACGAAGAACCCCACGTACTTCTCGAAGAGCTCACGCGTCATGGGAGGGCAGTCGATGCCGGTACCCGACAGCAGTTCCCGGGTCTGGGAGGTGTCGACGGACAGATAGTGGTTGCGCCCGCTGTAGATGGTCGACTCGAAGGCGTCGATCATCGCGACCATCGCGTTGTCACGGTCGGCGCGGATGCGCTCGACCCATGCTTCCCAGCGCAGTTCGTCCAGACGGTAGCCGAGGGACCGCAGGGAGTCCGTCATCTCGGAGAACGGCAGATGCGTCCCGTTCGCGAGATGGTGATCGCGGCCCGCCCCCCGCTCGTCGCGGGACAGCCGCAGGATCGCCGCGCTGACATGGTCGACCGGCACCAGATGGAAGATTCCGGCGGGATCCGCCGGTACGGCGCCGGCCTGCACGATGCCCTTCATGCTCAGCCAGACGAAGTCGTGGGTCTGGCAGAAGCCGCGCTCCGAGTCGCCCGAGATCTCGTCCACCCGGTAGACGGAGACCGGCAGCCCCCGCTCCCTCGCGAGCCCGATGATCTGCTCGGCCACCAGCTTCGTCTGCCGGTAGCCGGAGGACAGCGCCTCGGCCGGCCCGGGCGGATCGGTCACCTTCAGAGCCGTTCCGGGGATCGCCTCCGCGGCGAACACACCCGTGGACGAGACATGGTGGACGGGCACGGTCCGGTGCCGGGCGGCAAGCCGCAGGATCTCCGCGGTGCCCGTGACGTTGGCGTCCCTCAACGCCGAGTAGGGATAGAGGCCGTTGACGGTCGCCGCGGCGTGGTAGACGGCGTCGACGCTCCGGGCGAGTGCGTCGAAGCGGTCCGGGACAAGCCCCAGCAGGGGCTGGGCGAGATCGCCGACGACCACGGACAACCTGGTCGTGTCGATGTCGTCCCAGAACTCGTACCACTCCAGGTTCTTCCGCAGCCTCGCCTGTGCGTCCGCCTCGTCGGCCCCCCGCACCAGGCAGTGCACGGTCGCACGGGTCGTGCGCAGCAGATCGCGCAGCAGGTACGCGCCGAGGAATCCGGTCGCGCCGGTGAGGAGCACCTCCCGCGGGTCGTCCGCGACCCGGATGACCTCGTCGGCGGGCGTGATGTCCGCCGCCAGCACGACCTCGGCGGCGAAGTCCACGGCGTCCTCGTCGGTGCCCGGCGCGGCGGACACCGCGTCCAGCACCTTCACCAGCAGATGGTCGGCGAGCACCGCCAGGGTCGGATGCTCGAAGACGAGCGTCGGACGCAGGCTCACCCCGCAGAAGTCGCTGATCTGGTTGCGCATCTCCACGGCCATGAGCGAGTCGACCCCCAGATCCAGCAGCGGGACATCGGGGTCGATGTCGCCCGCGCCGTCGTGGCCGAGCACTGCCGCGACCCGGGCGGCAATCCGGTCCATCATGTGGAGGAGCTGCTTCTCCTCGTCCATCCCGGCGAGTGCGGCGGCCAGCCGCGCCGCGACCTCCGGACGTTCGCCCGGCTTGAGTGTCCGTCCGGCAGGAGCCGCCTCATGGACGTCGGCGGCCGGCTCCGGGACGGGTGCCGGTGCGGGGGTGGGGGCGGCGGGTGTGGGCAGCCAGTGGCGCCTGCGCTGGAACGCATAGGTCGGCAGCGTGATGTGACGGGTGCCGGTGCCCTCGAAGAAGGCCGTCCAGTCGACCGGGACACCGACGGTGTGGAGCGCGGCGGCGACGCCCACGGCGGTCGCGGCGGCGGGCCGGTCACGCCGGGACACCGGCAGCGCACGGTGGTCGTCCCCGTCGCCGACGACATGGCGCACCAGGGCCGTGAGCACCCCGTCGGGGCCCAGTTCGACGAAGGTGTCGGTGCCCCGGTCCCGCAGTGTCCCGACCGCGGCGGCGAACCGTACGGCCGAGCGAAGCTGTCCGACCCAGTACCCGGCGGTCAGCAGCTCGGCACCGGCGAGTTCGCCGGTGGCCGTGGAGACGACCGGAATGTCGGGCGCACCGTAGGCGACCGTGCGGGCCACGGCTTCGAACTCCTCCAGCACCGCGTCCATACGGGGCGAGTGAAAGGCATGACTGACCGTCAGGCGCTTGGCTCTGCGTCCCTGTCCGGCCAGGGCCCGGGCCACCTCGGAAACGGCGTCCTCATCGCCTGAGACGACGACCGACCGGGGCGCGTTCACCGCGGCGATCCCCGCCCGGGACTCCCTGCCTTCGAGGAGCGGCAGTACCTCCTCCTCGGTGGCCTCAAGGGCGACCATGGCACCGCCGGCGGGCAGTGCCTGCATCAGCTCGCCGCGGGCGGTGACCAGCCTGGCCGCGTCGGGCAGCGAGAACACCCCGGCCACATGGGCCGCGGCGAGTTCGCCGATGGAGTGCCCGGCGAGCGCGTCGGGCCGCACTCCCCACGAACGCAGCAGCGCGAACTGCGCCACCTCCAGGGCGAACAGGGCCGGTTGGGCGAAGCCGGTGCGATGGACACGCCCGTCGTCCTCGGCGTCACCGGAGGTCAGCAGCAACTGCCGTACCTCCGGGTCCAGATGCTCGCACGTCGCGTCCAGTGAGGCAGCGAACACCGGGAACGCCTCGTACAGTTCGCGGGCCATACCCGCCCACTGGGAACCCTGCCCCGTGAAGAGGAAGGCGGTGGTACGTGCGGGCCCGGCGAGTCCCTTCGTCAGTCCGGCCGCGGGCTCGTCCTCCGCGAGCGCGCCGAGGCCGCGCAGCAGCCCCCGTGCCCCGTCCCCACCGGCCCCGCTGTCCGCGACCACGGCGGCACGGTACTCGAGACCGGCACGGGACTGCGCCAGCATCCGTCCCACGTCCACGGGTTCGCATCCGGGCGCCGCCCGCAGGAAGGACTCCAGACGGCGGGCCTGCTCGCGCAGCGCGGCGGGGGACTTCGCGGAAAGCAGCCACGGCACGGCGGTCAGTGGCCGCACCGGGATCTCTTCGGCAGCGTGGGTGCGGGGTGCCTCCCGGAGCTCATGCCCGACTACTGGCGCCATACCGGTCAAGGCTCAACGTCAGCTGCATCAATCTAACGGCCTGGGCCGCCTGAAGAGTCCCCAGGA
>NZ_JBEYBS010000033.1:0-53473 GCF_040632375.1 Streptomyces sp. NPDC019396
TGCCCCAGCGCCATCCCGGCCAGGCAAGCCGTCAACGTGAGCTGAACCGTCGCCGCCGACGCGTCCAACGCCCCCGTCACCTGAGGCAGCGCCGGAAGGTACATATCCATGGAGAGCGGTGGAAGCGCGGTGAGCCCGCCGAGCACAAGGGTGACGAGGAAGCCCGCACGCCGCGCGGCGACGGCACCGCTCTCACTCTCCGACATCGACAGCTCCTGTCCGGCTTGTCCGTGGTGGGAAGTCGCCCCCCATGTTCTCAGCTCAAACGAAGATACGAACCACCCGGATATGAACCAGTCAGGCCGAGTGCTCAGGCGGGCTTGACTCCGGGATCGCCCGCCTCGGTGACGAAGTCCGTGTGGCGGGCAGGTTGACGGCGAAGGCGAGCGCACTGGCGGCGGCGGTGACGGTGAGGAAGCGGCGGCGGCCCAGGTGGCGGTGGAAGTGGTGGGCGGCGGCGCGGGTTTCCGCCGAATGCTGGTGTTCGGGGGTCATCGACCCCTCCCGAGACGGCTGTTGTCCGTCGCACTGGAGCGAGGGGCGCTGACCCAGGGTTGTCGGGTACACCACATCCACATGTCGGTCGGATGAGATCCGGTCGCGTGCCTCTGCCGTACGCTGCGGGCTCATGGAGGCAAGGCGGAAGAGTGCCGTGGTCACCGGCGCTGGTTCGGGTATCGGCCGAGGTGTCGCGCTCGCCCTCGCGGCTGCGGGCTGGTCCGTCGCACTGGCGGGGCGGCGGGCTGAGCCACTGGAGGAGACCGCGGCGATGGCCGCGTCCCGGTCGGACACGGTGGACGTGCTGTGCGTGCCGACCGATGTCACCTCACCGGAGGCCGTCACCGACCTGTTCACGGCGGCCAGGGAGAGTTTCGGCAGGGTGGATCTGCTCTTCAACAACGCGGGCACGTTCGGCGCGCACGGGGTGCCGGTCGACGAACTCCCCTACGAGGCATGGCGTTCGGTCGTGGACACCAACCTGAACGGGGCGTTCCTGTGCGCGCAGGCCGCGTTCCGCGCCATGAAGGAGCAGGACCCGCAGGGCGGCCGGATCATCAACAACGGATCCATCTCCGCCCATGTGCCACGGCCCCTGTCGACCGCGTACACGGCGACCAAGCACGCGATCACGGGCCTGACGAAGTCCCTTTCCCTGGACGGGCGCCCGTACCGGATCGCCTGCGGTCAGATCGACATCGGCAACGCGGCGACCGACATGACCGAAGGCATGCGGACCGGGATCCTCCAGGCGGACGGTCGTACCGCGGTCGAGCCGGTGATGGACGTGGCCGACGTGGCACGGACCGTGCTGCACATGGCGGAGCTGCCACTGGAGGCGAATGTGCAGTTCGCGACGGTCCTGGCGACGAACATGCCGTACGTCGGACGCGGCTGAGGGCTGCTCCCCGGGTCCTCCAGACCTCCGGTTCCTCGTGCGCATCCGGTGCGTCATCCGGGAGGCCGGCCTGTGGGTCCCGGGCCCGTGAGTCCGGCACGGCGATCCGGGAACATCCGTTGATCACGTGAGGTTCCCCCCACATGACAACGACGCATGACCAAGCCGTACTTCGCTACACCGCGTTCTCCAACGACCCCGAGGGCGGCAACCCCGCGGGCGTGGTGCTGGACGCCACCGGCCTCGACGACGCCGGGATGCTGCGGATCGCCGCCGAGCTCGGTTACTCGGAGTCCGCGTTTCTGACCCCGCCGCCCGCGGAGCTCGCCGGGGAGGGAGGACGGGCTTACACGATCCGCTATTTCAGCCCCAGGGCCGAGGTGCCGTTCTGCGGGCACGCCACCGTGGCCACCGCCATCGCGCTGGCAGAGCGGACCGGTCCGGGCGAGGTGGTGTTCGCGACCAGGTCCGGGACCGTCCCGGTGACGGTGACCGAGGAGGACGGCGCGCTGCTGGCCACGCTCACCAGCGTCGAGCCGCGGGTGGAGGACGTCACCGACGCCGATCTGGCCGAGGCGCTGGCGGCGCTCGACTGGCCGACCGCCGACCTCGACCCGGCCCTGCCCCCGCGTATCGCCTATGCCGGTGCCCGGCACCTGGTCATCGCCGCCGCGAGCCGCGCCCGGCTCGCTGACCTCGACTACGACTTCGACCGCCTCACCGCCCTGATGCAGCGCCTGGACCTGACCACGTTGCAGCTCGTGTGGCGGGAGTCCGGCACCGTGTTCCATGTCCGCGACCCCTTCCCGGTCGGCGGCGTGGTCGAGGACCCGGCGACGGGCGCGGCGGCGGCCGCGTTCGGTGCGTATGCCCGTGAGCTGGGCCTGGTCACCGAGGACGCCGTGCTCACCCTCCACCAGGGCGAAGACCTGGGCCGCCCCGGCGTGCTCACCGTGACGCTGCGTCCGGGGGAACCCCGGATCCGTGTCGGGGGCACGGGAGCGCGCATCGGCTGACCCTCCCGGCCGGGCGGCCGGGGCTGGCCCGGGCCGTGTACCGCCGCCCGGCCTAGTATGAAATGCGGGGGTTCGGGGGTGTATGCCGCCAGACGGAGGAGGACCCGTGACTGAAGCACGCAAAGGTGCCCCGGCCCGCATGGAGTCCCCCCGCTATCTGCCGATCTCCGAGCACGGCCTGATCGGCGACCTGCGCAGCGCCGCCCTGGTGGGCACCAACGGCACCATCGACTGGTACTGCTGCAGCCGCTTCGACGCGCCGAGTGTCTTCGCATCCATCCTCGACGCCGAGCGGGGCGGCAGTTTCGAGCTCGCGCCGGACGTACCGGCCAGGACCAAGCAGTTCTACTTCCCCGACACCAATGTGCTGATCACCCGCTTCTTCGCGGAGGACGGGGTCGGCGAGGTCCAGGACTTCATGCCGGTCACCGATGACGGCGTCGAGGCCGACCGCCACAGGCTGATCCGCCGGGTGGTCTGTGTACGGGGCACCCTGCCGTTCCGCGCCGTCGTGGCGCCGCGCTTCGGCTACGGCGCCCAGCAGCACACCGTGCGCACGGACGGCGGCTGCCCGGTCTTCGAGTCCCCTGCCTTCAGCCTCGCCCTCACGGCCAGCGTGCCGGTGGAGACCGACGGCCGGGATGTGTGGTCGTTGTTCAAACTGAGCGAGGGCGAGACAGCCGTCTTCGCCCTCGACAGGGTCGGCGGCGCGGTCGAGCCCCGGGGCTGCGCCGTGGCCGAGGCCGAGCAGTTGTTCGATGCCACGGTCCGCTACTGGCGGCAGTGGCTTTCGAAGTCCCGCTACCGCGGACGCTGGCGCGAGATGGTCCACCGCTCGGCCCTGACCCTCAAGCTGCTCACCTACGCCCCGACAGGCGCCATCGTGGCCGCGCCGACCACCAGCCTGCCGGAGCAGATCGGCGGCGAGCGCAACTGGGACTACCGCTACGTCTGGATCCGCGACGCCGCCTTCTGCGTGTACGCGATGCTGCGACTGGGCTTCACGGACGAGGCACGGGCCTTCATGGGCTTCCTCAACGACCACGTCTGCGTTTCGCGCTCCGCCGCGGGCCCCCTCCAGATCATGTACGGGGTCGACGGCCGCAAGGAACTCCCCGAGGTGGAGGTCCCCCACCTCGAGGGCTATCTGTGCTCCGCTCCCGTACGGGTCGGCAACAGTGCCGTCGACCAGCTCCAGCTCGACATCTACGGGGCGCTCGTCGACTCCATCTACCTCTACGACAAGTGGGGCGAACCCATCTCCAGCGCGCACTGGGACACCGTCTGCGAGCTGGTCGACTGGGTCTGCGAGCACTGGGACCAGCCCGACGAGGGCGTCTGGGAGACCCGTGGCGGACGCAAGAACTTCCTCTATTCGCGCCTGATGTGCTGGGTGGCGATCGAACGCGCCATGCGTATCGCCCGCCACCGGGGCCTGCCCGCCGACATGGCCCGCTGGGGCACCCAGCGCGACCGTATCTACCGCCAGATCATGGCCCGGGGCTGGTCCCCCGAACGCAAGGCGTTCGTGCAGCACCAGGAGGGCGACGTCCTCGACGCCTCGGTCCTGATGATGCCGCTCAGCAAGTTCATCTCCCCGACCGACCCGAAGTGGCTCTCCACCCTGGACGCCCTGGGCGACGAGCTGGTCTCCGACTCCCTGGTCTACCGCTACGACCCCCAGGCCAGCCCCGACGGCCTGCGCGGCGAGGAGGGCACCTTCTCGATCTGCTCGTTCTGGTACGTCGAGGCCCTGACCCGCGCCGGCCGGCTGGACGACGCCCGGCTGGCCTTCGAGAAGATGCTGACGTACGCCAACCACCTGGGCCTGTACGCCGAGGAGATCGGCCGCACGGGCGAGCAGAACGGCAACTTCCCGCAGGCGTTCACCCATCTCGCACTGATCAGCGCGGCGTTCAACCTGGACAAGGCACTGGGGTGAACGCGCCCGGCGGAAAAGGCGGCAGACGAGTCGGGCTGTACGCCGGGGACTGCCAGCGCAGCTCTATGAGCTGCACAAACGTACAGAGGCGGCCCTTCCATGGCTACCTAAATGGCTACGTACGGAGTCGTCCCGCGCCGGAGGGCTCGCTCGTTCCCTGCCGTCGCGCCGACAGTGCGCAACGGCCCCGGTGTGTACACACCGGGGCCGCCCTTCCGGGTCGGCTGCACGTGAGAGTGCACCGGCCCACTCACCATGCTATGCCTGTGCCGCCTTTCCGGCAGAAGGGATTCTGGGTGATGCGGTCCTTGGTCTGCTCAGACACGCGGAGGTCGTCGCGCAGCTTCGCCCCGGGTGACGCCGAGGAGGCGATTGCCCTCCGTGGTCTCGTACAGGGTCTTCATGATCGCTTCGCGGTAGTTCTTCCGCTCGTGGAGTGGTGCCATGATTCCGCCGACTCGTGCCGGGCACCGTCGAGGGTCCTTGACTCAGATTTCGTCCGTCTGTGTGCGGTCCTGCTCGGAGGACTGACTGGTTGCCAGCCAGGACCGCGCCGGCTCTGCCGCGTGCGTGGTGTCCACGGTGAGGTGGAGGCGGGTTCCGCCGTCGCTGCCGGCGGGGTAGCTGCGCTGTTCGGTGGCGGCGAAGCAACGGCGGAGTACCTCTGCGACCCGACGGGCGGCCTCGGGAGACGCGGCGACGATGCGTACCTCGGTACGCCCGCCCGAAGGTGGTTCCGGTGGCTTCATAGTGGCCTCGTTCGTCGGGGCGATGTGCCGGTGGGCGGGCGCCGTCGCGCCGCACCCACCGCCCCCGGTCAGGAGAGGGCCATGCGTCATCCGGCGGCGCCCTCTTCGGGTCGCTTGCGCCGAGGAGTGGCGCCGGGCGATCCGGCATGCTCTGCCGGCCGTCGGCCCTTTCGGCTCCGCCGGCCGATTCCCGGCATGGCGTCGCCGTAGCGGAATGCCGCGATCCGTTCGTCGTGTTGGCCATTGAGCAGGTGGATCAGCAGCACTCCTATGCCGATCATGACGATGATCACGGACACGGTGATGGCGATCTCCATGACCTCACATCCCTCGGGCGGAACTCACGGGTCCGGGCGGGTCCGGGTTCTCAGCCGCAGCTGAGGCGTGCCCGCCTTCGGTCTCCCACTCCTCTTCCCGGTCAAGCGACTCCTGCACCTCACGTGAGGTGTCCTCTCTCGCCATCAGAGCGCTGGCGGTGGCGAGCCCGCCGGGGGTCGCTGCGGCGGCCATCAGTCGGGCGGCTGCAGCCGCATCGGTCTCCGGCGGGATCACCAGCAGATCCCAGCGACCTGCAGTGTAGGAGAGAAGGATCAGCTTGTGCGGGTCCTGCCCGTCGGCGAACCATCCCACGTGCACCTTGCGCCCGGCCACGGCCACCTTGCGCGGGATCACGGACCAGTGGGTCGGGTTCACCGTGACACGCGTGATCCGGCCCCAGCACGCGTCCAGCACGTCGACGAGGGCGGGGAGTTCACGGGAAAGATCGCGAGAGCGAGGCCACCAGGCGCCGTCCAGGAGACCCGGGGCGGACCCCGCCGGGGTCAAAGACAGACGGGCCAGTGGTGAGGTCACGCGCTCACTGAAAGTCAAACGGTCGATGGTCGCGGTCATGGCGCGGACCTGTCCCCGGGGCTCGTCTTCGAGACGTCCCGGTGTCGTTGCTCCCCGAGAACGACACCGGCGTGGGAGCCAGTGTGCGAAGTACTCCCGGTGCCTCCACTGTACTCCGGGCACGGTCCGGTGAACCCGCACGTGACCAGCGAGCTTCGATGGGAACCCGGGATCTTCGGCGCGCAGGTGAGCCTGGGCGTGGGCTCACGGAGTACGGTGAAACCGGCAGCCGCCCAGACGTCATCCCAGCGATCAGCGAGCGCATGCCAAACCCCCACAGACGGGTGAGTAAACCATGTCCGACGCCGACCCCCCGCGTGAAGCGAAGCTTCTGCCGGACGCGATTCACCATGCCGTGAAACCTGGAACAGCCCTCCTGCGGCTGGAGACCACGCGTGCCCGTCAGGGAGTTCTCGACGGTGCATGGTGGCCGCGTTCCCACGACATCGGCACTGAGCTGCCCAGCCTGATCACCGCGCTGACCGAGCACCTCGGACCCGTCACGCGCGTCGGCCTGGACTCCAATGCCTGGGAAGAACTACCGACACGCCTGATCATCGACGACCGGGTCGTGCACATCGACTCCTTCCCGGTCGGTGACGACACCGTGCTCATCACTCGAGGCGATCGAGACCACTTCTCCCTGCTGGTGGTCCCACCGGACACGACTCCCGACGCGGCACGCGCCGCGATGGCCCGGGCCGTCAGCGCCGACGACAACACGGCCGAGCAAATCCTCATCGACACCCGCACCGGCCGGACCCGCCCGGTCGCCAAGGAAGACCCGCAGACGGGCCAGGAACGCCGCGATACGAGGTGATGCAGATGGCCCTCTTTCTCCTCATCATCGTGGCGACCGTGCTGGGCATCATCGGAGGGGTGGCCGAGGGACTGTTCTGCTGGTCATCGGCGTGATGATGCCGCTGGGATACACCGTGTCCGGTAACCGGTGGCTGAAGCTCCAAGACAGGGTGGCGGAGCTGTCGCACGTGCCCAAGAGGTTCTGGGGGCGGTCACTCGACGTGGCTGGCGTGGCTGATGTCCGGGGCACTCGATGAGTTCTACGCCGATCTGCGCTGGCCCGGCTGGAAGGAGGAGGTCCGGGCGCTGAACCGCAAGCACGGCCTTTCCGTGTTCCCGCCGTTATGGTCTGCCGACGCGCGCCAGGACATCTTCGCTATCAGCCGTCGCGCCGTGCCCATAAGAGAGCTGCTGGGCGTCGCCCGGGATTCATGCCGACAGTTCGACGGAGTTGATCCGGGCTTTCTTGGCGACGTGTGAATCGGTCGTTCTGTCCAGTCGGCGGTAGCTCTCGGGGCGCCCTTCCGTGCCACAGGGCTGTTGGAGAGGTACAGGCGGAAGACGCTCGCCTCGCACCGCAACGTCATAACCGGAGCAAGCCAAGACCCCTGCGCAGAGGGCACTTGCCCAGGCGGGACTGCTGACTCGGCCCGTTCCGGCCCCCTGATCCATGGCTACTTTCATGGCTACGTACGTAGCCGCGAGGTCCCGTTTGGACCGGTGCGAATCGGGTCTGGGGACATCGCCACGCCCCGCCAAGAGAGAGCCTCTGCCCTGGAAAAGCCCAGTTCAGAGGCTCTATGTACGGCCCTCCACCCCCTTGCCAGGGTGGGAGCGGCAGACGAGTCGGGCTGTACGCCGGGTTCTGTCGCCCGGAGACCTCGCGGTCGCCGGGGAGACGGCCATCCATCTAGGGCCGGCGTTGCCACCGGCCTCGTGCGGTCTACCCGCGGACTCGGGCGGGCAGCCCTCGATCGTCCGCGCAGGAGCGCCAAGGCGCTCCCTCTTGACCTTGCTCCGGGTGGGGTTTACCTAGCTGTCCAGGTCACCCTGGACACTGGTGGTCTCTTACACCACCGTTTCACCCTTACCGGGGACCGAGGTCCCCGGCGGTTTGCTTTCTGTGGCACTGTCCCGCGGGTCACCCCGGGTGGCCGTTAGCCACCACCCTGCCCTGTGGAGCCCGGACGTTCCTCGGGAGGCTCCCCGAAGGGGCCCCACGCGGCCGTCCGCCCGGCTCGTCTGCCGTGGTGACCATGGTACCGGTCGGTGCGGATGCCCAGGCCCGCGGCTCGAAGGAACTCCGCGGTGTCCCGCCCGGAGGCGTTCACTTGACCTTGCCGCAGCGTCAGGGTTTCTACTGGGGCCATGCGGATCGGAGAGATCGCCGCGCTCGTCGGCGTCACCCCCCGGGCGGTACGGCACTACCACCACCAGGGCCTGCTGCCCGAACCCGTGCGCCAGGCCAACGGCTACCGGGACTACTCGGTGCGCGACGCCGTGCTGCTGGCGCGGATTCGGCGGCTGACGGAGCTGGGGCTCGGGCTCGACGAGGTGCGGGATGTCATCGCGGACGACGCGGGGCGGGAGCTGGTGGAGGTGCTGAAGGAGCTGGACGAGGACCTCGCGCGGCAGCAGGAGCAGCTCGGCGAGCGGCGGCAGCGGCTCGGGATCCTGCTTGAGCAGGCGCGGGGCGGGCGGGTGACGGCCGAGGGGCCGCTTTCGCCGGAGCTGTCGGCGCTGTTCGAGAACGTGGACGAGGCCATGGCCGGGCGGCCCGCGTCCGCGATGGCAGCCAAGGACCGGCAGATCCTCGCCCTGCTTGACACCGTCACCCCGGGCGACGGGCGCGAGCAGCTGGTCGGGGCGATGCGGCGGCTGACCGAGGGGCCGGAGGCGGTGGAGCGTGTGTACGAGGTGTACGCGCTGCTCGACGCGCTCGCCGCCGCCGCACCGGACGACCCTGGCGTGGAGCGGGCGGCACAGGCGCTGGCGGCCATCATGCCCGACGAGGTGGCGGCGGGGATGACCCACGTCCCCGAGGGCGGGTTCATGGACGCGCTGTACGCCGACTTCTCCGCTGCCCAGGCCGCGGCCGTGCGCCGTGGACTGCACCTGGTCCTGGCACGGGTCCGGTGAGGCCGCTGCTCAGGGGCGTCGCCTACACGGTGATACCCGGCGAACTCGTGCTCGCGGTCTGCCTGTTGGCCGGAGTGCGGCTGCCCGTGCCGGTGCTGGTCGCGGCCGAGGTGGCCGTACTCCTGCTGCTCCTGGCCGAAGCCGCCGTCTTCCTGCGGCTGCGCTGCCAGGGCCGCACCTCCCGCCAGGCCCTCGCTGAGCTGGTCCCCCGCGCCGTGCTGCGGCTCATCGGGCATGAGCTGCGGCTGATGTGGAGCCTCGTGCTGTGGACGGCGCGGCGGCGGGACGGGGTGGGCCCCGGCGACCGGGCGTTCGGCCATGCCCGTGACGGGGCCGCCCTGCTCCTCGGCTTCGCGTTCGTCTGCGTGGTCGAGACCGTCGGGATGTCGTATCTGCTCGCCGACGTGCCCGTCGTCCACGAGATCATGCTGGTGCTCGACGTCTACACCGTCGCCTTCGTGCTCGGGCTGCACGCCGCGTCGGCCACCCGTCCGCATGTGCTCGGCGCGGACACCCTGCGGCTGCGCCGAGCCGCCCATGTCGACGTGCGCATCCCGCTGGAGAGCATCACCACCGTCTCGTACGAGCTGCTCTTCTCCCACGACAAGACAGAGGATGGCGTGCTCAACCTCGCCGTCGGCTCGCAGACCTCCCTCACTCTGGAGCTGTCCGAACCCGTCACGGCCGTCGGGCTGCTGGGGCGGGAACGCGAGGTCCGCACGGTGCGCTGCCACGCCGACGACGCCCGCGCGCTGCTCAGGGCCCTCGCGCGGGCCCGCACCCCGGCGTGAGCGGTACGAGGCACGACTACCCTGGCCCGGGGGCCGCACCCCGCACCCCCGCCGTCGCGTACGTACCCGAGGAGAACCACCGTGCTCGTGCTGTTGCCACCGTCGGAGGGCAAGGCCGCTTCCGGCCGTGGGGCGCCGCTGAAGCCGGAGTCCCTGTCGCTGCCCGGACTGGCCGGGGCGCGGGCGGCGGTGCTCGCCGAGCTGGTGGAGCTGTGCCGGGCAGACGAGGCCAAGGCCCGGGACGTACTCGGCCTCAGCGAGGGGCTGCGCGGGGAGATCGCGAAGAACACCCTGCTGGAGACGGCCGGGGCACGTCCGGCAGGGGAGATCTACACAGGCGTGCTGTACGACGCCCTCGGCCTCGCCACCCTCGACCCCGCCGGGCGCCGCAGGGCCCGCAAGTCGCTGCTGGTCTTCTCCGGGCTGTGGGGCGCGGTCCGTGTGGACGACCGCATCCCCTCGTACCGCTGCTCGATGGGCGTGAAGCTGCCGGGCCTCGGGGCGCTGGGAGCGCACTGGCGGACCCCGCTGGCCTCGGTGCTGCCCGAAGCCGCCGGCGACGGACTGGTCCTGGACCTGCGGTCATCGGCGTATGCCTCGGCCTGGCGCCCCAAGGGCGAGCTCGCCGGGCGCACGGCGACGGTGCGGGTGCTGCACTCCCAGGTGGTGGACGGAGTCGAGAAACGGTCCGTCGTCTCCCACTTCAACAAGGCGACGAAGGGCCGCATCGTACGCAGCCTGCTGGAGACCGGTACGGCGCCGAAGGACCCCGCCGGGCTGGTGGAGGCGCTGCGGGACCTCGGCTACTCGGTGGAGGCGAAGGCCCCGGAGAAGGCAGGCAAGGCCTGGGAGCTCGACGTGATCGTGACCGAGATCCACTGAAGGCCTTCGCGGGGACGCCCGGCGTTCGAGGGTGGGCACTCCGGGTGCCGCAGCGGAGTGCGGCACCCCGTGCACCCCGAACCCCGGGGCGCGAGCAGGCCCAAAGGGTGCGGGCACAGCGGACGTCCGCCCCGCACCCCGCCGGCGGCTTCAGCGCAAGTGCGAGGTCTCGTTCAGGAGCCGCACCGACGCGTTCCCGTCCGCGTAATACGACACCGCCGACAACGACGCCGCGTCCAGCTCCATCCGGAACAGCGCCTCCGGAGGCGCCCCCAGCGCCAGGCGGACGAGCTGCTTGATCGGGGTCACATGCGTGACGAGCAGGACCGTACGACCCTGGTACTCCGCCACCAGCCGGTCCCTCGTCGCGGCGACACGGCGGCCGACCGTGGCGAAGCTCTCGCCGCCGCCCGTGGGAGCCGCCTTCGGGGAGGCGAGCCAGGCGTCGAGGTCGGACGGGAACTGCTCGCGGACCTCCGCGAAGGTCAGTCCCTCCCAGGCGCCGAAGTCCGCCTCGCGCAGGCCCTCGTCCACGCGGACCTCGAGTCCGAGGCGGGCGCCCACGGCCGCGGCCGTCTGACGGCAGCGCCGCATCGGGGACGACACGATGTGCTGGATCCTGCCGCGCGCGGCGAACGCCGTCGCCGCAGCCTCGGCCTGGCGCAGTCCGGCCTCGGACAGCTCGGGGTCGGTTCCCCCACTGCCCGAGAAGCGCTTCTCGGGGGTCAGCGGCGTCTCACCGTGCCGCAGCAGCACGAAGGTGGCCGGCGGCCCCAGGTCCGCGGGGCCCCAGCCGACGGCCGGGGCGTCCTCGTCGGCGTCGGCCGGCGCCGTACGGACCGAAGCGACGGAATCGCCAGACGCGCCCGAAGAGACCGGCGCAGCGACAGCCGCACCGCGCCCCACCGCCACGCTCGCCTCCGACAGCGCCGCCCTGGCCTTCGCCGCACCTGCCGCCGCGTCACCGACGACCCGTGCCGCACCCACGTCAGTGGCCATCGCCGCCCGGGACGCGGAGGGCTCCCACCGCCGCCCCTGCTTCCCCGCGTCCATCGCCTCATTGGCCAGCCGGTCAGCGTGCTTGTTCTTCTCGCGCGGGATCCACTCGTAGCGGACCTGCCCTGCCGGGAGGATCCGCGCCGCCTCGGCTGCGAGCGGCTTCATGTCGGGGTGCTTGATCTTCCAGCGGCCCGACATCTGCTCCACGACCAGCTTGGAGTCCATCCGGACCCGCACCGACGCGCCGGGAGCCAGCTCCTTTGCCGCCGTGAGTCCGGCGATCAGGCCGCGGTACTCCGCGACGTTGTTCGTCGCGACACCGATGTACTCGGCGCGCTCCGCGAGCGCTTGCCCCGTCGCCGGGTCGAGCACGACCGCGCCGTAGCCGGCGGGGCCGGGGTTGCCCCGGGAGCCGCCGTCCGCCTCGACGATCAGCTCACGCATCAGAGGCTCGCGCATCAGAGGCCGGACTCCGGGGTACGGACGAGGATGCGGCGGCAGTTCTCGCAGCGCACCACGGTGTCGGGCGCGGCGGCCCGCACCTCGTTGAGCTCGGTGATGTTGAGCTCGATGTGGCAGCCCTCGCAGCGGCGCTGGAAGAGCCGGGCCGCGCCGACCCCGCCCTGCTGCCCGCGGAGCTTCTCGTACAGCTTCATCAGGTCGGCGGGCACGGTCCCGGCGACGACCTCGCGCTCCTTGGTGACGGACGTGGTGTCGCCGTCGATCTGCTCGAAGGCGGCGTCCCGG
The DNA here is from genome assembly GCF_040632375.1 of Streptomyces sp. NPDC019396. NCBI lineage: Bacteria > Bacillati > Actinomycetota > Actinomycetes > Kitasatosporales > Streptomycetaceae > Streptomyces > Streptomyces sp. NPDC019396. The sequence continues at coordinate 12,354 of NZ_JBEYBS010000033.1, forward strand.
CGGCCCGTCGCGTCGTCCACCTTCGCCTGCACGGACGAGACCCTGCCGGTCAGCTCGGTGACCCGCTCCTGGGCGGACTCGCGGCGCTCCATGACCTCGAGGACGACGTCCTCGAGGTCGCCCTGCCGCTTGGCGAGCGAGGCGATCTCCTTCTGGAGGTTCTCCAGGTCCTTCGGGGAGGTGATCGCGCCCGAGTCGAGGCGCTGCTGGTCGCGGGCGGACCGCTGGCGCACCTGGTCGACGTCCTGCTCGGCCTTGGTCTGCTCCCGGGCGCAGTCGCTCTCCTCCGTCTGCGCGGCGACGAGCAGGTCGCGCAGCTGCGAGAGGTCCTTGTTCAGCGACTCCAGCTCGGCGTGCTCGGGCAGCGACTTCCGCTTGTGGGCGAGCTGCGACAGTCGTACGTCGAGGGCCTGGACGTCGAGGAGTCGGATCTGGTCGGCGGGCGCGGCGTTCAGTTGGGGGCTCCAGAGGTGTGGTGGGAGGACCAGGGGTCGGTGACCGTCTTCGAGACGTGGACCCGCAGGTCCCAGCCGTGGCGGTCGGAGATCTCGTCGAGCTGTGCGGCGGCCTGCTCGCACCAGGGCCATTCGGTGGCCCAGTGGGCGGCGTCGATCAGGCCGAGGTGTGACTGCGCTGACTGCTGTGTGGCCTCGGAGGCCGGGTGGTGGCGCAGGTCTGCGGTGAGGTACGCGTCCACGCCCGACGCCCGCACGAGGTCGAACAGGCTGTCGCCCGAACCACCGCTGACGGCGACCCGGCGCACGGTCGCATTGGGGTCTCCGGCGACCCGGATGCCCTGCGCGGTGGCGGGCAGCCGCTTGGCGGCGCGCGCGGCGAACTCCCGCAGGGTTTCCGGGTGGTCGAGTTCGCAGACACGGCCGAGCCCGGTCTCGGGGTCGAGCGGTCCGGTGACCCGGAGGTCGAGCGCGCCGGCGAGGGCGTCGGAGACCCCGGGGTCGGCGGTGTCGGCGTTGGTATGCGCGACATGCAGGGCGATGTCGTGCTTGATGAGGCTGTGCACGACCCTGCCCTTGAAGTGGGATGCGGCGACCGTCGTCGTACCGCGCAGGTAGAGCGGGTGATGGGTGACGATCAGGTCCGCGCCGAGGGCGATCGCCTCGTCGGCGATCTCCTGGACCGGGTCGACGGCGAAGAGCACGCGGGTCACATCGGCGTCGGGCTCTCCGCAGACCGTGCCGACGGCGTCCCAGTGTTCGGCCCGCTCAGGGGGCCAGAGGGCGTCGAGCGCGGCGATGACTTCAGACAGACGGGGCACGGAGGCAAGGCTACCCGCCCCCCGAGGCCGGCGGTCCTGTGCCTGCCTGCTGCGCGACCGCGGAAAGCACGCGCAGCACAAACGTCCCGCCACGCTCAGGCGAACGGAAACATGGCCACACGTATGTGTGAAGACAGCTCTCACGCATTGTTCGGCAGGAAGTCCGAAATCTAGCGTTCGGTGCCGTGGAGGTGACGAACCGATGACAGCGTGTGCCATCGAGGAGGCCGTATCCGGGGACAGCCCCGGGGGCGGCTTCGAGGACGGTTTCGAGGACGACGAAGCCGTACGGGAAGTCCTGCGGCTCCCGGAGACCCGGTTCACGCTCAGCGCGGACGGCTGCTACGCGGCGCGACTCGCGGGGACGGGAGAGGCGCGGTACGCGGAGCGGTGGACGCTCGACGGACCCGAGCCCTACATCGTCGCGCTTCCCCTCGGGCAGCCCGAGGAGCCCGACTCCGAGGTGGCGCCGATGGCCGACGGGCGCGTGCTGATCCGCCGGCGGATCGCCGGACGGCAGGCGTTCTCGCTGCTGTACCCCACAGGACCGGGCACGGGAGAGCTGCTCCTCGGAGTGGTGGATGCGCCCGCGATGGCCCTGGTCCCGCCGTCTCCCGACGGCAACTGCCTGTACGCCCTGGCTCCGGGCGAGCGGACGACGGCGGTATGGCGGGTGGCGGGCGGCGCGTTCGGCGCCGTGCGGGTCGCCGAGGTGCCGGGCCGCTGCTCGGGTGGGGTGTGGCTGGACCGCGGAGGCCGGATACTGGCGCTCGACCGGGAGCTGGGCGGGGTCACCAAGGCGGTGACGGTGGACCTGGAGCGCGGCGGTGAGGTGAACCCGCTGCTCCAGATCACCGAGGACAGCAACGACCGGCTGCTGCTCGCGGACCCGGAGAGCGGCCTCCTCCTGATCCGTTCGGACGCGGCGGGCCACGACCGCCTGGGCTGGGGCGTACTCGGCAGCCGCCAGCCGGTGCGGTTCCCCGAGTGCCTGCGGCTGGCGGACGCGGCGGTGACCCCGTTCGCCATCCAGCCCGGCCAGGTCCTCAGCCCGGAGAACTGCACCGTGGCCCTGCGGATCGACGCGGCGGCGGGCAGCTGGCTGGGGATCTGGCGGCCCGCGGCGCGGCGAATGGTCCAACTCGGCTCCCCGGATGGCTGGTTGCCGGGAGCCGGGACATGGACCCGGCAGGGCGAGCTGCGCCTTCCCTGCACGACGGCCCAGACGCCCTGCGCGGTGACCTCGGTACCGATGCCCGAGCTCCCGGACCGACCCCTCGCGCCCGCGGTCCCCGTCCCGTCGACGCATGCTGAACCCGCAGGTGGGGCAGGCTACGCAGGCGGCGGCACCGGTGCGCACGCCGTCGCCTGCAAACCCGTACCGCTTCAGCAGGCGGCCCTCGTAGGGCGTCTGACCCCTGGTTAGACTTTTTAGCCAGGGGCTACGCGCCCGCACCGTCCGGACGCGGACGGTGAGGTTCCCCGCGACAGGACACCAGCGATGAACGACGGGGTGAATTCCCACATGTCTGAAGCCCGAACCGACCCGACCCAGGCGCGACCGCAGGGGCCGGCCGCGGACCAGGCCGAAGCAGGCGGCGGCGCCGGAAAGCACCGAGGGGGTGCCGCGCCATCGGAGAGCTCGGCGACTCCGGCACACGGCCGCCACCGCCGTCCTTCGGGTGGCGGCGGTTCGGCGTAAGCGGGGAGGCAGGGGGCCATCACGGCGGTGGGAGACCACCGGCGGTGACGGCCCTTACTGCTGTGCGCGTACGCACCTGGGACATCACCATGAGCTCATGACTCAGGCGGCGGGGGCAGGCGCTTGAAGGGTGTCGCCTTCTCCGGGAGTCCGCCGTTGTCCTTGCAGCGAAGTTCCTTGGCGACGGCCAGGGTCGCGGCATGGAGGACAAGAAGCGTGGCTTCACTGTCGGCCTTGGAGATGTCCGTAAAGTTCCTCGGGTGCCTGTTCATCAGCTCGCCGGTGACAAGAATCGGCAGGGACATGGACCCGCTCAGCCTTGGACTGCTGCACTTGAACGTGACGCGGCTGCCGAGTGAAGTCACCCACGCTTCTTCCCGGCCCAGTTGGAACCTTTCCACCGAAAGCGATGGGGATGGCTCGCGCTGCTCCCGGGTCGGTTTCACGCTCGGTGAAGGCGAAGCCGGCGAGGGAGAAGGGGATTCGCGGGGCGGCCACGCGGCGTACTGCGCCTTCAGGTACATGCCCAGCGTAATGGCATACCGATTCGCCTCCGGGAGTGTCATATGACAGAAATCCACCCTGTCGGTGGTCCCCTCGACGGTGACGACGCGGGCGTCATCGATCAATGACTCCGCCAGACCGGCCACCCCTCCCTTGGGCACGGACTGAAATCGCTTCTCGCCCATCAGCGACTCCAGTCCGGTGGCCGCCTCACCCGTGAACACACCGTCACAGGCTTCCCGCGCCGTCACCATGGGACGCCCTTCAGGTGGGTCCTTGAACCCGCCACAGCCGGCCACCAAGAGACACAGCACCCACGCAGTGGACCCGTAAAGCGGCCTTCTTCCTATCGCCACGACGGCTCACTTATCCTTCTCGATCTCCGGATCATTGCCCAGCCTGTTCTCCCAGAAGCAACCGAGCCCATACCCCAGGTCAACATCGTCCACTAGGTCTCGGGGGAACTGATCACCTTCAGGGAAAACGCTCTCGTGCTGGTCCAGGAAATGCTTGACCGGAGACTTCGCCGTCTGGTCACCGCCTACCCAGACCTCTTCCGTCTTCTCCCCGGTCGCCTTCTCCGTCGCGTCCTTGAAGTCCTCTTCCGACTTGTGGCCCCAGTCGGTGATGATGTTGCCTGCGGTCGTCTCCAGCACACCGGTTCCGGTGTCGACCGCCAGAGGCACGAGAATCGCGGCAGTTCCAGCGGCAGCGGCCGTGGCCGGAAGGAAGGCGACACCCGCGGCGATCGCGGCGGTCGTGCCGAACTCGATCCACGCGCTGCGCTTCTCAAGGGACTTCTGGTAGTCCTCCAGCTTCTTGTCGCCTTCGGCCGCGATCTGATCGGTGCGCGACTGGTCCAGCGTTCCCTGTACTTCGGCTCCCACCTTCGCGGCCAGACGTGCGTCCGCCTTGCTGATCGACCCGTCGGCGTCGACGGTCGACTCGAGCACGCTGGCCGTGTACACGCCCTCCGCGATGGACAGAGTCGCGTACGCATCGGGGTGCTGCCCCAAGGTACTCAGGAACTTGCGTACGTCGTTCTTCTCGAACTCCGCGTGCCCTTCCGGGTTCTTCTCGGGGGCGAAGACACTGTCCTCGTCGCCGCCGTCCAGTCCCCAGTTAATGTCGTTGATATACCCCGCACCCATGCGCCCGAGGCTTTCCGCCATGGGCTCCTGCTCCTTCAGCAGGCCGGCGTCCTCTCCGTAGAGCGAGACGACCTCCTCCATGATTCCCACGGAGGTTTCGTCGCGGGCGACCTTGGGGTCGGGGGCGTCCCAGGGATACCCCAGCGTCGCCGACTCCAGTGCGTGGCCGAAGGCCTTGGACACGTAGTCGGTGTCGTCGACTCCGCCCTTCGGGAATGCCCCGAATTCGACGTCGGGGTGCGCCTTGTAGTCCTCGTTGGCGAAGTAGTCGAGGTAGTTGCCGATCTCCTCGCCGTCCGCGTTCTTCCCGAGATCGGGAGTGCCGCCTTTGACGGTGCCGTCCTCGTTGTAGAGGGTGGGTTCGGCGGAGAAGAACTGCTTTGACGCCTCCGGGCTGTGGCCGAGTGCTTCGAGGACGCTCACGACGGGGTCGAAGCCCGCGCCGTTGAGCCCGGAGGGGTTGTAGGCGTACGGGCCGGTGTCGCTGAACGCGACGCCGTTCGTGTCGAACCCGGCAGGGTTCTTCGCGTGGAGCTGGACGACGTGCTCGGCGATGGGGTTGAGGAACTTCGGGTCGTAGTTGCCGTAGCGGAGGATGCCGCCCAAGAGCTGGTATCCGTACGCCGTCCTGGGGGTGCTGAACGCGCCTCGGTCCTCCAGCACCAGCTGTTCGGTGCCGAGTTTCCGGAATTCGGCGCTCCAGGTCGGGGCGAAACCGGCGTCGTGGCTTGCGGTCGCAAGGCTGAGGCCGAGGTTCTGCTGGAGGGCCTTCACCCCGCTCAGGCGGGCCTTGTCGACCTCGTCGTCCGGGTAGACGCTGTCCGCCATCTGGCCATAGAACTCAAGCGTCTTCTGCGGGCCCAGAGCGCTGAAGAAGTTCCGCGTGAAGACCTTGGACGCGTGGTTGTCCTTGAGCAGCTCGTTGAGCTGGGCCAGCTCGGCGTTGCTGAGGCTCTTGCCCTTCGCCGCCAGGGCGGCGGCGCGAGCGGCTTCCTCCATGTCCAGGCTGGTGTACTTGGGGGCGGTGAAGTCCTGGCCGTCGGCCAGGTTCGCCGTGAGTGCGCGGTTCAGCGACTGGTCGATGTCGTCGCAGGTCTCGACGATGGCGTCGATCCGCTTCTGCCATGACACGACCGCCGCGCGCTCTTGGTGCAGGAGCCGTTCGTAGTCCGGGTCGCGGCGTGCCGTGTCGTTGTGTTCCAGCGAGTGGCGCGGGCCCACCTTGCCACTCGCGTTCACATGGACTCCGGCCCGTGGAGCCTCGTCGTCGCGGATGCTGACGAGTTCGTCCCTGGCGTGCTTGAACGCCGCGTATCCCTCGGCGAGCAGCCGGTGGATGCCCCTCGCCTCAGCGACCGCGTCCTCGCACTCCTTCGCGGACTTCGCGATGAACTGCCTGCCGACGCCCGCGTTCACACCCTCCCAGTCCGCCTTGTCGGCTTTGGCCTTCATGCCGCGCCGGGCGTCCTCGGCGAGCTTCTTCAGCCTGGTGACCATCTCGGACCAGTCGTCGACCGCTTCCTTGAGCTGGCTCACCGGCGCGTGGACGATGTTGTCGAACGTGAGCACGTGTCCGCCCCCGCCTACTTCAGGTAGTCGTTGAGCTTGGACACGGGCGTGAGGGAACCGGCGATCTCGGCGTCGTCCTTGGCGTGGGTCGCTTTGGTGTAGTCGAGGTGGTTGGAGATCCGTGCCAGGGCGTCCCGGAGGGTGCGGAGCTGCTTCTCCCACCGGTCATGGACCTTCAGCAGCCCGGAGCCACTGGCGAAGTGCCCGTTCGTGAGGGCGATCGCGGCGGTGAAGGTGGCCGGCCGCGCGTGGTCGCCGTCGACCCCGAGGCTGCCGTAAAGCTCGTAGGCATCGTGGCCGATCGCGCCCAGGTCGTCTCGGTTCACGCTCAGGTCCCGCGAAGCCTGCGGCCGGGCAGCAGTCAACCCCTCTTCGGACGTCACAGATCCCCCCGTTGTCACACAGCCGACTTGATCACGGTCTCAGTACGACTGCCGACCATAACGGAGAGTCGTCGGGTGACTACGTGGTCGCCGATGTTCTCCCCCAATCCTTCACTCAGTGGTCCCGATGCCGCTTGAGCCCCACCACTTCCGCCGCCGCGAACGTCTCGCCCTCCCTGGACTCGTAGTAGGGGGAGAGCAGTCCGTCCAGCTCCTCGTACGAGAACGTCTCCTTGACCGCGTCGAACTTCGCCGCCACCCTGGGCCGTTCGACCACCGCGACCATTCCTCCGTGGACCACGAGGAGCTGGCCGTTGACCCGTGCCGCGGCGGGGGAGGCCAGATAGCCGACGAGCGGGGCGACGTGCTCGGGGGCGAGGGGGTCGAGCCGGCCCTCGTCCGGTTCGGCGAAGCCGGCGAAGACGTCCTCCGTCATTCGGGTGCGGGCGCGCGGGCAGATCGCGTTGGCCGTCACCCCGTACTTGGCCAGGGCCAGGGCGGTCGAGGTCGTCAGGCCGACGATGCCGCCTTTCGCCGCCGCGTAGTTGGGCTGCCCCGCCGAGCCGGCGAGGAACGCCTCGGACGAGGTGTTGACGATACGGCCGTACACCGGGGCGCCCGCCGCCTTGGAGCGTTCGCGCCAGTGGGACGCGGCGAAGTGGGTGGTGTTGAAGTGGCCCTTGAGGTGGACCCTGATCACCGAGTCCCAGTCGTCCTCGCTCATCGAGAACACCATCCGGTCGCGCAGGATGCCCGCGTTGTTGACCAGGATGTCCAGCTTTCCGTACGTGCCGGTCGCCAGGCCGACCAGCTCGCGGGCCGTCTCGTGGTCCGCGATGTCGCCGAGGTGCGCCACCGCCTGCCCGCCGAGCGCGCGGATCTCCTCCGCGACCGCCTCTGCGGGGGCGGACGACGCCTCGCCGGAGCCGTCCCGGCCGGGCTGACCGTAGTCGTTGACGACCACGCTCGCGCCGAGCCGGGCCAGCTCCAGCGCCTCGGCGCGGCCGAGGCCGCGGCCCGCGCCCGTGACGATGGCCGAGAGGCCGTTCAGGGGATGTGACATGGGCCGGCCCCCGCTCACAGCTCGATACAGGTACGCAGGGCCTCACCCGTGCGCATCTGGTTCAGCGCCTCGTTGATCTCCGGCAGCTGCACCCGGTGCGTGATCAGTGACTCCAGGTCGATCCGGCCCGCCCGCCAGAGCGCGATGGCGCGCTCGTAGGAGCGGAGCACGTCCCCTCCCCCGTACATCGACGGCAGGATCCGCTTCTCGTCGAAGAACAGCTCGAACATGTTGAGCTGGAGGAAGTCGTCCATGGCCCCGGCGCCGACGATGCACAGGGTGCCGCCGCGCCGGGTGGTCTCGTACGCGGTCCTGGCGGTGGCCGATTTGCCGACGACCTCGAAGACGTAGTCGAAGCCCTCGCCGCCGGTGATCCGCTGCTTGGCGTCACCGAGCGCGTCCGGGGCGACCGCCTCCGTCGCACCGAAGCGCAGGGCCGCCTCACGCCGTGACTCCACCGGGTCGACGGCGACGATCTGCGCCGCGCCGCGCACCCGCGCACCCTGGATGGTGGAGATGCCGACGCCGCCGCAGCCGATCACGGCGACCGACGAACCGGCCTCCACCTGCGCGGTGTTGATGGCCGCGCCGAGTCCGGTGGTGACCCCGCAGCCGATGAGGGCGGCGATGTCATACGGCACGTCGTCGGGTATCGGCACGGCGCAGCCCGCGTCGACGACGACCTCTTCGGCGAAGGTGCCGGTGCCCGCGAATCCGAAGACATCACCGCCCGGGCGGCGGAAGTTGGGGGTTCCGGCGTTCATGAACCCGGCGAGGCACAGCTGGTTCTGGCCGCGCTTGCAGGCGGGGCAGACACCGCAGGCGGGCAGCCAGCACATCAGCACCCGGTCGCCCTGCCTGAGGCCCGTCACCCCGTCGCCGACGTCCGTGATCTCACCCGCGCCCTCGTGGCCGGGGACGAAGGGAGCGGGCTGCGGGAGGACTCCGTTCATCGCGGAGACATCCGAGTGGCACAGCCCGGTCGCCCTGATCCGGATCTTCACTTTGCCGGGACCAAAACCCACCGCCTCTACGTCATCGAGGACTTCGAGTTTGTCCTGGCCGATCTCGTGCAGTACGGCTGCGCGCATGGTGCGGCTCCCTTCAGGAGGGCCGGAGATCCGGAAAGAGGTCCAGAGTTCAGAGAGACCACAGAGGTCAGAGAGATCAGGGCGATCAGGGGAGTTCGACGAGTGTGTCCGCCAGCACCGGGGCGTCGTCGCGTTCCACCGCCGTCACCGACGCCTGGACCGTCGTGGCGTCCTTTCGCCACATCCGGATACGCAGGGTCTCCCCGGGGTAGACCACCCCGGCGAAGCGTGTGGCGTACGAGCGGACGCGGTTGACGTCACCGTCGAGCAGCGTGTCCACGACGGCCTTGAGCGTGATGCCGTAGGTGCACAGGCCGTGCAGGATCGGCCGGTCGAAGCCGGCGAGCTTGGCGAATTCGGGGTCGGCGTGCAGGGGGTTCCAGTCGCCGGAGAGCCGGTAGAGCAGCGCCTGGTCCTCGCGCACGGACCGTTGGACCACCGTGTCGGGCTCGCGCTCGGGCTTCTCCGTACGCGTGGAGGGTCCGCGTTCGCCGCCGAAGCCGCCCTCGCCGCGTACGAAGATCTGGGCGTCGCTCGTCCACAGCGGGCCGTCCGCGTCGGCGGCTTCGGTGCGCAGCACGAGGATCGCCGCCTTGCCCTTGTCGTAGACGGCGGCGACCCTCGAGGTGCTGGTGGCACGGCCTTTGACGGGGATGGGACGGTGCAGCGTGATCTTCTGGCCGCCGTGGAGTACGGCGGCGAGGTCCACGTCGATACCGGGGGCGGAGAGGCCTCCGACGACACCCATGCCCGCGCCCGCGACGGTGGCGAAGCTGGGCAGGACGTGCAGCCGTGACTCAAGGGTGTAGCGCAGCTCGTCCGGGTCGGTCGCCGCGCCCGGCCGGTCCTGGGGCGAGCCGGCGCCGAGGCCGAGGTGGTAGAGCTGGATGTCCTTGCGGTCCCAGCTGATCTCGGTGCTGCGCGGCTCTGCGGCGAGTGCCTTCGCGGGGTCGATGGGCATCGAGGTGCTGCTCCTTGGCTCCGTGTAGCGCAGTGGCTGTGGAAGACCTCGATGCGGCCGTCCGCACCGTCGGCCGCACCGAGGCCGTTACGGGTCCGGCCGCACCCCGCATCCGTTCTAGAACGCGTTCTAGGCCGGCTGGCCCTATGTATAACGCACCCCTGACGACTTGTGAAGGCTCCTGACGGAGCATCAGATCACGTGTCGTCGCCGCGCACCTCGGAGCACGTCCACCGCCGAGCCCTGTGCCGACGGAGCCAGAATGTCACGCACTGCCCCTGTCCGCGTGACACGGGAGAAACCCGTGACTGCCCGTCAAGTGCGCATGAGCCCTCCGCCTGCACCTCGGGCCGGGCGGTGGACCGCCGGGCCGCTGCGTACCCTGATGGCGGCCTGGTCCTGGCGGCCGGGGCCGGCTCCGCGGTGGTGGTACCGCAGCCCGCACGGGCCGTGCGGGCCGTCACGTACGCCTTCATCACCAACCGCATTGACACCCCGGTACCGTTGGTCGACACCGCCACCACACGGTCATGGCACCGCGGGCGGACTGACGGTGTCACCGCACAGCACCCGCGTCTGCATCACCGACGTCCGACGACTCGGTGGCAGTGTTCGGCACCGCCACCATCACGGGAGGCGGGACCCTCGCGATCCGTACGGCCCCAACCACCACCACGCCAGGCGGGCCGAGGCCAGACGCGAGCCCCGCACCACGGCCGCCCGGACCACGGCAACCGCCCCTGCCCACACTAGTAGCCCCACCAGTAGCGGAAGTCACTCGCGGCCGAGGGGCCGAAGCCTGCCGGATGATGCTGCGTCACCGTGCCAGTTCACAGCTCCCGGGCAGGGTTCGGTCCCTCGCCGCGCCCCCGGCCCAGAAGTATTGCATGGTGCAAAGGTTCGCCTCTAGGGGGCTTGTAGGCCCTACTTGGACGGAGCGACCGCCTTCTCCACGTCCGCCAGGGTCGCCGCGTCCACGAGGCCGGTGTCCTCAAGGACCTCCATGTGGTCGAGCACGGTCTGGTTGGCCTGCCGGGCGTGGCGGCGGATCAGGTCGTTCTGCGTGGCGGCCCTGACCTCGGCGATGGTGGCGAAGATCTTCCCGTGTGAGGCGCGCAGCAGGTTGGCGAAGAGCCGGTCGAACTCGGCGCCCTGCGCGTCCTCGAGCTGCTTGACCCAGCCCTGCTGCTCCTCCGTGGCCTGGTCGGGCAGCTGCACCCCCAGAATCCTCGCGTCCTCGCGTACGAGCTGGTCCAGCTTGCTGTGCCCCTCCAGCAGATGCAGACCCGCGCGCTTGACGGCCTCGCTGGAGGCCTGGGTCTGTGCGAGGCGGCCGGCCGGGATCTCCCACAGGCCCGCCTGACGGACCTTGACCAGGAACGTCTTGTCCACCTCGGTGACCGGCTGCGGTCCGGCCTGCGCCGCCGCCTGCGAACCATCCGCCTCCGTCGCTCCGGAACCGCCGGTATGGCCGGAACCGGAGTGCCCGTAACCCGAGCCCGAGCTGCCGGACTGGCCGTATCCGCCGTTCTGCGCCGTGACGCCGATCGGGCTCTGCGCGCCCGCCGCCTCGCTGTCACCACCGCGGGTCATGATCAGCACGGTCGCGATCACGGCGCAGACAGCCACGATGACGGCGATCGTCCGTATCGGGACACCGATCTCGGCGGAGTGTCGGTTCGGACGCATGGGGGTGCCTCCCGTTCGGCATGGAGCAGTGCTGCTGCTCGTGTTCGTTCATGTCGTCGGGAGCTGTGATGTCGGTGCGGCTGGCACGGCGCGCAGCCACCAGTACGGGCGTGGACGCCGCAGCGTTCACCGGGCCGAAGCCCGGCACGGTGAACGGCACGATAGAAAGGAGGCATGACCGACATGGGGCAGTCTCCGCAGTCTCTGCCGTCTCCACAGCTCATCCCCGGCATCGGCGGCGCCGACGACACCGATGACGTGGACGCGGTGACGCGTTCGGTGCTGACCGCCTCCCGGCTGCTGGTGGCGGTCTCCGCCCGTTCTCTGGCGGCCGTGGAGGAGCGGGTGACGCTCCCCCAGTTCCGGCTGCTCGTGGTGCTGTCCTCCCAGGGCCCCGCCAAACTCGTGACGCTCGCCGAACGACTCGGTGTGAACCCCTCCACAGCGATGCGCATGATCGACCGACTGATCGCGGCCGGACTCACCGCCCGCGAGCCCAACCCCGACAGCCGCCGCGAGACCGTGCTGCGGCTCACGGACGAGGGCCGGGCACTGGTCGAGGACGTGATGGCCAGGCGGCGGCAGGAGATCGCGGGGATCGTGACGCGGATGGCCCCGGAGCAGCGGATCGCCCTGATCGACGCGCTGACCGCGTTCAACGAGGCGGGCGGCGAACCGGACGCACCGGCCGGCCGCCTTGCCGCTGCCACCGGTTCGTACCCCCTGGGCTGGGAGGACACCCCGCTGCCGCAGGGCGGTTGAGCGACGGCGGCAGTCCTGCGGCCGCAGGTGAGTGGTGTGGATCAGGGGTTGCGCTGAAGCACGCCGGGGCGGGGCCCGTGACCTGTAGGGCGGGTCGTGCCCGGTGACGACTCCGCAGGGTCGTCACCGTTGCGGACGAGGGTGTGCATCCCGGCTTCAGGCCCGCAGCACCGTCACCACCGCCGCCCCGCCCAACCCGATGTTGTGCGCGAGCCCCGTCCTGGCCCCCCGCACCTGCCGCGGCCCCGCTTCTCCACGCAGCTGCCAGGTCAGCTCGGCGGCCTGGGCGAGACCGGTCGCACCGAGCGGATGGCCCTTGGAGATCAGCCCGCCGGACGGGTTGACCACCCAGCGGCCCCCGTAGGTCGTCGCCCCCGACTCGACCAGCTTCCCCGACTCGCCGACCGCGCACATGCCCAGTGCCTCGTACGTCAGCAGTTCATTGACCGAGAAGCAGTCGTGCAGCTCGATCACGTCGATGTCCTCGATACCGAGGCCCGATGCCTCGTACGCCTGCCTGGCCGCCGCCCGCGACATGGGCCGGCCCACGACATCGACGCATGAGCCGGAGGCGAAGGAGTCCTCGGTGTCGGTGGTCATGGCCTGCCCGGCGATCTCCACGGCTTTGTGGTGCAGCCCGTGTTCGACCACGAACCGCTCGGACACCACAAGCACCGCCGCCGCCCCGTCCGATGTCGGCGAGCACTGCAGCCGGGTGAGCGGCTGGTGCACGGGCTTGGCGGCGAGGATCTCGTCCACCTCGTACACCTCGCGGAACTGGGCGTACGGGTTGGCCGCCGAGTGGCGGTGGTTCTTGGCGGCCACGGCGGCGAGCTGTCTCGGTGTGGTGCCGTGGCGTTCCATGTGCTCACGTGCGGCGTTGCCGAAGATCTGGGCAGTGGGCGGGGTCATGTCGAATCCGTGCCGGGCGGCCATGATCCCGTAGTGGCGGGCCACCGGGGACGTCCTGAGGTCGCCGTCGCCGCCTCCCCCGCCGCCCAGCGAGCCGCGCTTCATCTTCTCGAAGCCCAGCGCGAGCACGCAGTCGGCTAGCCCGCCCGTGACGAACTGCCGCGCCATCATCAGGGCTGTCGAGCCGGTGGCGCAGTTGTTGTTGACGTTGTAGACGGGGATCCCGGTGAGGCCCAGCTCGTAGACCGCGCGCTGACCCGCCGTCGAGGGCTGGAAGCAGTAGCCGACGGCGGCCTGCTGGACGAGGGAGTACGGGACGGCCGCGTCGTCGAGAGCGGCGGCGCCCGCCTCCCGGGCCATGTCCCAGTAGTGCCAGTCCCGGGATTCGGGCTTCTCGAACCTGGTCATTCCGACGCCGACGATGTACGCCTTCATTTCCTTCTCCCGACCCTTCCGTTCAGTCTCGCGGCAGGCCGAGGATGCGCTCGGCGACGACATTGAGCTGCACCTGGGTGGTACCACCCGCGATGGTCAGACAGCGGCTCATCAGCAGGCCGTGCAGGGCTCGTTCACCCGGGCCCTCCCGCACGGCTCCCGCAGGGCCGAGGAGTTCGAGGGTGAGCTCGGCGACCTTCTGCTGATGCGTGGTCTGGATGAGCTTGCGTACGGAAGCGCCCGCGCCCGGCTCGAGGCCGTCGACCTGCCGCAGGGTCGTCCGCAGCCCGATGCAGGCGAGGGCGTGGGCCTCGGCGGCGAGCGCACCGACACGGGCGACACAGCCGCGTCCGTCACCACCCCCCTCGTCGTCCAGTCCCGGCACTCTGGCGATCAGCTCCTCAAGGCCCGTGTCGAAGGTCAGCTGGTCCGCCATGTGCACGCGTTCGTTGCCGAGGGTGTGCCGGGCGACGCGCCAGCCCCCGTTCACCTCGCCGACCACGGCGTCCGCGGGCAGCAGCGCACCGTCGAAGTACACCTCGTTGAACAGGGAGTCCCCGGTGATCTCCTTCAGCGGGCGGATGTCGATGCCGTGCGTGGCCTTCATGTCGATCAGGAAGTAGGTGAGGCCCTTGTGCTTCGGTGCTTCGGGGTCGGTGCGGGCCAGCAGGATCCCGTGGTCGGCCCACTGTGCGGCGCTCGTCCACACCTTCTGGCCGGTGACACGCCAGCGGCCGTCCGGCATGCGCTCGGCGCGGGTGCGCAGACTGGCGAGGTCGGAGCCCGCATCGGGTTCACTGAAGAGCTGGCACCACAGCAGCTCGCCGCGCAGGGTCGGCAGCAGGTAGCGGAGCTTCTGCTCCTCGGTGCCGTACGCGATGAGGGACGGCACCACCCAGGTGCCGATGCCGAGTTCGCTCAGCTCGACCCGGGCGGCCCTCAGCTCCTGTTGCACGGCGAGCTGCCGGACAGGACCGGCGCCGAGGCCGTACGGCGGCGCCAGGTGCGGGGCCGCGTAACCGGTGGGGGCGAGAGTACGGCGGGCGGCCCGGGGGTCGAGACCACGGGCGGCGGCGATGGCGGCGCGGGCCTGTGTCCGGTACGGCACGGCCTCGGCGGGCAGTTCGAGGCGCAGCTCGCGCCGGGCGCCGCCGGCGGCGAGCCGGGCCGCGCGCTGCCGGTGGGCGTCGCCGGGGCCGAGCAGCTGGCGGGCGACGACGGCCCGGCGCAGATGGACATGGGCGTCGTGCTCCCAGGTGAAGCCGATGCCGCCGAGGATCTGGATGCAGTCCTTGGCGCAGGTGTACGCGGCGTCGAGCGCGGTGGCGGCTGCGAGGGCGGCGGTGAGCCCACGGCCGGCAGAGTCCTCGTCGGCGGCCCGCGCCGCGTCCCAGGTCAGCGCCCTCGCCTGTTCGAGCCGTACGAGCATGTCGGCGCACAGGTGCTTGACGGCCTGGAACTGCCCGATGGGCCGCCCGAACTGCTCGCGCACGGCGGCGTGTTCGGCGGCAGTGCCCAGCGCCCAGGCGGCGGTCCCGCAGGCCTCGGCCGCGAACACCACGGCGGCGAGGTCGGTGACCAGCCCGGGGTCGATGTCCAGGACGCGTCCCTCGGGGACGCTGACGCGCACGGCGGTCACCTCGGCGGTGGGCCGGGTCGGGTCAGCGCTCTCGTGCCCGCGGATCGACAGCTCGGCGGCGTCCACCACGACCCATCCTGTGTCCGTGGCCAGCAGCACCAGGTCCGCCTGTCCCGCGCCGAGCACGGGAGGCGCGGTCCCGTCGAGCCGGTATCCCGCGCCGGTGCGTACAGCGGTGAGAGTCCCCGGACCGAGGGCGACGGCCCCGGTGCGCCGCCCGCTCGCGAGGTCACGTGCGAGTCCCCGCACCGGGTCCTGCACCCGCTCACCGCGCCCCGCCCGCGCCAGCACGGCGGAGGCCAGCACGCTCGGCAGATACGGCCCGGGGAGAGCTGCCCGCCCGGTCTCCTCCAGCACCACGGCGAGATCGAGCAGCGTGCCGCCCCCGCCGCCGCACTCTTCGGGCAGATGCACCCCGAGCAGCCCCTGCCCCACGGCCGCGTCCCAGTACCCTGGTCGCCCCCCGGCACCGGAACCCGGTGTGTCCAGCAGCTTCCGTACGGCTTCGGGGGGCACTGACCGCGCCAGCCAGCGGCGCACGGAGTCGGCCAACTCCCCGTGTTCCCCGGTGATTCCGATGCTTCCGGAGCGTGGTGTGCCCATGCCCGGCAGAGTAGAACACGTTTCATTCTGACGGAAGGTCAGAGGCGCTGATGTCGAACGGCCGCGACGGGGTGATGCGACTCGTGCTGGTTCCCGATGGCGCGAATCAGCTGAGATCAGTGTCCGGCCGGCGGCTGGGGCGGAACCGGTCCTCGATGGCCTGCAGTTTGTCCTGCTCGAGGGTTTTCGCCTCGGCCTTCCGCGCGTCCCGGGCCGTGCGGGCGGCCGCGGCCGCGGTGGTGGCGAGGCTATGGGCGGTGGAAGCGGCATTGGTGGCACGGTTCGCGGCGCTGGAGGCGATCGCGGCCTGGCGCTTGGCCTCCGCGGCCTCCGACTGTGCGGGTGGCACCGGCCTCCTGGAGATCATGGCCCGCGAACGAAAGTCAACGTCGGTGACCAGACCGCCTGCACCGGCACCCTCGTCGACCTACAGTGGGTCCTGACCGCGGCCACCTTCTGATGCGGCGGGGATGATCTCCGCTGCGGTTCGTGTCGGCGTTCGTCATGGCATGGAGCCTCGCCGCGAGAGCACGGCCCTCGTATCGGCGATGCCCCCCATCTAGGCGATGACCACCGACGCGTACGCACCGCCGGCGCGGTGAAAGTGGGTCCATGAACACTTTCATGGACAGCACGGAGATCGTTGTGCGGGTACGGCATGCGGACGGCCGGTGGTCGGCCAGGACGGTCTGGGTGGTGGTACTCGACGGGGAGGCGTACGTCCGCTCGGCCTTCGGACTGCGCAGCGCCTGGTACCGCCGGGTGCTGCGGCACGCGGACACGGAGGTGGAGGTGGCCGGGGCCCGGCTGTCCGTCACCCTCCAGCCGGTGGATGACCCCGAGCTCGTCCAGCGCGTCTCCGGTGCCTACCGGGCCAAGTACGGAATGAGCTGGCCCGGCCCCGTGGAGTCGATGAACGCGCACGAGGCCGCGGCCACCACCATGCGGCTAACGGATGTCGGGCAGGTCCCGCAGTTGCCTGCGTGAGGTGAGCCCGAGCTTGCGGAAGATGTTGCGCAGGTGCGCGTCGACCGTCCGCGGGCTGAGGAACAGCTTCGCCGCCACCTCCTTGGAGGTGGCGCCGTCGGCGACCAGGCGCGCGATGTGCACCTCCTGCATCGTCAGCTGGTCCGATGCCTTCGCCGTGCGGCTGCGGGCCTGTTCGCCCGTGGCGCGCAACTCACCGGCGGCGCGCTCGGCGAACGCCTCCATACCGAGGTCGGACAGCGACTCGTGCGCCAGCCGCAGCGCGGACCTGGCGTCACGCCGCCGGCCCTGGCGGCGCAGCCACTCCCCGTACAGCAGATGCGCCCGGGCCCGGTACACGGCCGGCGCGCTGCCGTCGAGCAGGCCGATCGCCTCCTGGTAGGCGGACTCGTCCTCGGTCACCAGGGCCCGCGCATAGGCCTCGACACCGAGACCCCACGCGTGCCGGCCGGCCTGCGTCCGCTCCGTGAGGGACGCGAGGGCCACGGCGGCTGCCTCGGTCTCGCCGCACCGCATGGCCGCCTCGACCAGCTCGGGCAGGGCGAGGCCCGCCGTGCCGACGGCGCCGTACTCGACCGCCTGCCGTGCCGCCTTCAGCGCGGCCGGATAGTCGGCCAGGCCGTTGCTGAGCACGGCCGTCGCCCACTGCACACTGAGGCTCATCCGCTGGTCCACCGACGCGAACAGATCGACGGCTTCCTTGCGCCGCCCGCGCAGCGCGGCCAGATGGAGGCGTGGGTAGACCAGCGGCGCCGCGCCGGTGGCGTCGGCGATCGCCTCTTCCTCGGAGATCAGCTCCATCGCCGCACCGAAGTCGCCCGTGTGCACGCTCGCGGTGGCCTGCATGGCCAGTCCGATGGGCAGCGCGTGGAAGGAGCCCGACTCCCGGCCGGCCGCGACGGCGCGGGTGGCGATGCCGTACAGGGAGTCGAAGTTCCACAGCTCGGTGGCCACCATGAATCCCAGTGACGGCCGCCTGGCCCACACCTCGTCGTCGGCGTCGCCGACGACCGGCCTGAGGATCTCCCCCGCCGCCGGATGCCCCTCGCTGACCAGGCTGATCAGGCCGGTCAGGACCGCTGCCGCGCCCGACACCGGCCCGCCCGGCGGTGGGGCCTTCCTGGCGGCTTCCACCACGTGGTCGAGGCCGCCGAGCAGAAGTCCCATCTCGATGGCGTCCAGATAGCACTCCCTCGACCGGGCGGGGTCGGTGGCCGCCAGCGTGGCGGCGGCACGCAGGAGATACGCCGTGGGGCCTTCGTCCCCCCGGCGGCGCACGAACGACAGCCTGCCGCGGAGCAGGTCGGCCCTGGCGGCCTGGCTCGGATCGCCGGTCCCGATGGTGGTGAGCAGGTCGGCCGCCGTGTCGAAGTCGCCCACCGAGAGCTTGGCCTGGACCGCGGCGAGGACCCGCTCGACGCGTTGGACGGGGCTGATCGTGAGCGCGGCCGAGCGTTCGAGGAAGGCCGCCGCAGCCGCGACACCGCCGCGTTCCTGGGCGCGGGTGGCGGAGGTTTCGAGCTCGGCGGCGACTTGCTCGTCCGGGCCCGCACTGGCCTGGGCACGATGCCAGGCCCGCCGGTCGGGGTCGGTGACCGGGTCGGTCACGGCGGCCAGCGCCTCGTGCGCCCTTCGCCGCTCGTCCGGTGCCGCGGCGCGGTAGGCGGCCGAGCGTGCGAGAGGGTGGCTGAACCGGATCCGGGTGCCGAACTCGACCAGCGCGGCGGACTCAGCGGCGGCGGTCGCGTCGATGCCCAGGCGTTCGGCCGCACGCCACAGCAGGCCGGGGTCGCCGATCGGGTCGGCGGCGGCGACGGTCACCAGCAGCCGGGCCGCCGGCGGCAGGAGTTCGAGCCGGGACCGGAAGCTCTGCTCGATCACGCCGGGTACCGACTCGGGCTGGGCGAATCCGCCCGCCATCCCGGCGAGCCCGGCGGTCCTGGGCAGCTCCACCAGCGCGAGGGGGTTGCCGCGCGCCTCGGCGAGGATGCGGTCGCGCACCCGCTCGTCCAGCGGGGCGCGGACCGCCGCGGTCAGCAGCGCGCGTGCTTCCGATTCGCCAAGGCCCTGAAGCGAACGGCCGGGCAGCTCGTCCAGTTCGGGCAGCCGGCTCGGCTCGCGCGCCGCGAACACGAGGGCGATCGACTCGGCCGAGACCCGGCGGGCCAGGAAGGCCAGCGCCTTGGCCGATGCCTGGTCCAGCCACTGTGCGTCGTCGACGACGCACAGGAGCGGGCGTTCGCGCACGGTCTCCACCAGGAGGCCCAGTGACGCGACGCCGACCAGGAACGGATCGGGTGCACCGCTGTCGAGGCCGAACGCGATCTCCAGCGCCTTGCGGTGCGGCGCGGGCAGCGCGGTCAGCCGGCCGGTGACGGGCGCGAGCAACTGGTGCAGCGCGGCGAACGGCAGCTCCATCTCGAACTCGGCGCCGGACGCCCGCATCACGAGGAACCCGGTCGCCGCCTCGTCCAGATGACGCAGCAGCGCGCTCTTGCCGATGCCTGGTTCACCGCGCAGGACCAGGGCGCCGCCCCGGCCCTCCCGTGCCGCTTGGAGGAGGGCGTCGAGCTGGCGTATCTCGTCCTGACGGCCGAACAGCACATCCGTATATGTCTCGGGCATGTCTGAAAACCTATGCGGTCGTACGCCACAGGGGAATTCGGGAACGACGGCAGGGGTGTTCGGGAAGGACCGCGGGGGCCACGCACGACAGCAGGGGGTCACGGACGACCGCAGAGGGTTCGCACACGACCACGGCCGCCTGCGGAACGACCGCAGTCGCCTACCGCTCTCCCGCAGGACGCCGTATAGGCGATGACTACCGACGCGAGCGGTGGACGCCCGCTGCGAGTGTCTAGCCATGACCCGCACCGCAACGCAACGGACCACCACCAGCTGGATACCGCTGGCGGTCTTGGCCACGGCCCAGTTCCTGGTCGTGCTGAGCACGTCGATCGTGAACGTCGCCCTCCCCCAGATCCGGGCCGGCCTGGACCTGTCGGACACGGGCCAGGCATGGACGGTCAACGCCTACGTACTCGTCTTCGGCGCGCTGCTGCTGCCGGGAGGACGCGCAGGCGACGTCTACGGCCTGCGACGCGTGTTCCTGCTCGGCACCGAACTGTTCGCCGCCTCCGCCCTGGGCGCGGCACTGGCGCCCACGGCGATCGTGCTGATCGCCTGCAGGGCGGTGATGGGCATCGGCGCCGCACTGCTGGCGCCCACGGCGCTGGCCCTTGTGCTCACGCTCTACTCCGGCAGGGAGCGGCGTGGCACCGCGCTCGGAGTGTGGGGGGCGGTCTCCGGTGCCGGCGGGGCGGCGGGCGTGCTGCTGAGCGGGCTGCTCACCAGCCTGTACGGCTGGCGTGCGGTGTTCGTCGTGATGGTGCCCCTCGCCCTGGCCGTCCTGGTGGCCACCCGACTGCTGGTCGGCGCCGACCGGCCACGCGGTGGAAGCCTGGACGCGCCGGGTGCGGTGACGGTGACGGCGGGGCTGGTCGCGCTCACCTACGGCCTGTCGGGCCCTTGGCCGCTCGCCGTGATCGGTCTGGCGCTGCTCGGACTGTTCGTGGTGCTCCAGAGCCGTGCCGCCGAACCGCTGCTGCCGGCGCGGATGAGCGTGGTGGCGGTGCCCAACGTGCTGATGGCCCTGCTGGGCGCGGTCTGGCTCGGCCTGTTCTACTTCCTGCCTCTCTACCAGCAACGCACGCTCGGGTACTCGCCCTTGGAGGCCGGGCTGACCCAGCTTCCCCTGGCCCTCATGATCACCCTCTCGTCATGGGTGACCGGGAAGGTCTCCGGCCGCGGAGTGCTCCCCGCGGGCCTGCTGGTCCTGGCGGCCGGACTGGCCTGGCTGTCCCGAACCCCGGCCGACGGCAGCTTCCTTGCGGACCTGCTCGGCCCGACGCTCCTCATCGGCACCGGGCTGGGTGTGGCTTTCGTCCGGCTCACCGCGATGTCCTCCACGGGTGTTCCGGCCGCCGACAACGGACTGGCCGGCGGGCTTGTCAACGCCACCCGGCAGATCGGCGGAGCCATCGGTCTGTCCTTCCTGACCCTGCTCCCCTCCTTCGGCGCGGCCTTCCTGGCCTGCGCCGCCCTGACTCTGCTCATCTCGGCTCTCTCCACGCGAAAGGCATGACCATGACTCTGGAAAAGCCCTACATCAGCGGCCACTTCACCCCCGTCACCGACGAGATCACCGGCCGCGAACTGAAGGTACGCGGCACCCTCCCGCCCGAGCTGAACGGCCGGTACTTCCGCAACGGCCACAACCCCAAGCCGGGCGTCACCCCCACCCACTGGTTCCGCGGCGAGGGCATGCTCCACGGCGTCCGCCTCAAGGACGGCCGGGCCGAGTGGTACCGCAACCGCTGGGTGCAGACCCCCTTCCTGGACGGCGTGCCGTTCACCGGAACCGAGCTCGAGGTCAGCGCCGCCGCCACCAACATCATCTTCCACGGGGGCCGTTACCTGGCTCTCCAGGAGGCCAACCTGCCCTGGGAGGTCAGCGCCGACCTCGACACGATCGGCGTCTACGACTTCGGCGGCAAGCTCACCAGCTCGATGACCGCCCACCCCAAGGAGGACCCGGAGACCGGCGAGCTGCACTTCTTCAGCTACAGCCCCTTCCCCCCGTACCTGACCTACTACGTGGCCGACGCCTCCGGCGCCATCGTCAGGTCGGAGGTCGTCGACGGCTCCGGACCCTCGCTCATGCACGACTTCGCCATCACCCGCGAGCACGTCGTCTTCATCAACTCGCCGGTGGTCTTCGACCACTCCGAGCACTCCGGCATCCCCTACCGCTGGCACGACGACGTCCCGCTGCGCCTGGGCGTGATGCCGCGCGCCGGGGGCAGGACCACCTGGTTCGAGGTCCCCGACCAGGCGGCGCTGCTGCACGTCGCCAACGCCTACACCGACGCACGGGGCCGGATCGTCCTCGAAGCACCGCGCTTCGACCGTTCCGCCTGGGAGAGCTCGTGGAAGTGGTGGGTCGGCGCTCCCGGCTACGGCACCAGCCCCGACGCCGGCTCGACCTTCCACCGGTGGATCATCGACCCGGCCACGGGCAAGGTCACCACCGAGTCACTCAACGATCTGGCCACCGAGTTCCCGTCGATCAACGAGGCCTACCTCGGTTCGGACTACCGCTACAGCTACACCATCGGCTTCCCGGGTGCGGGGCTGCCGGGCTACCACACCCTCAAGCTGGACTCACGGACCGGCGAGGAGAAGCTGCTCGCCCACGGTGACGGGCGGATGCCCGGCGAGGCCGTCTTCGTGCCCGCCGAGGGCGGGACCGCCGAGGACGACGGCTACCTGCTCACCATCGTCAGCGACCTCAAGGCCGACGCCTCCGAACTGCTCGTCCTGGACGCAGGCGACCTGAGCACCGTGGCCGCCGTCGAACTCCCCCGCAGGGTGCCCGCCGGCATCCACGGCGACTGGATCCCCGACTCCGAGCTGCCGGGCTGACCCGCCTCAGCCGCCTGACCTGACCCACCCGAAGCCGCCCGGGCCGCCGTTGACTCCCCCCTCAGCGGCGGTCCGGGCCCCCGACACCGAGGAAGCGCCATGCCCTACCCCACGACCATCGACGAGAACGCCCCCATCGTCGCCGACCACACCATCCGGATCGCCGCTCCTCTCGAGCGGGTCTGGCAGCTGCACACCGACATCGGCTCCTGGCCCGCATGGCTGTCCGCCATCACCGAGGCCCGGCTCGACGGCCCCGTCGCCCCCGGCGCCACCTTCCACTGGGTGACCGCGGGCCTGTCCATCGACTCCACCGTCTACGCGGTCGACGCATCGCACCGCATCCTGTGGGGCGGCCCCGCGCACGGCATCACCGGCGTGCACGAGTGGACCTTCACCGAGGACGTCGACGGCGTCGTGGTCCGCACCCGGGAGTCCTGGGCGGGCGCGCCGGTCGACTCCGACCGTGACAACCTCGCCGCCGCGCTGAACGAATCCCTCGGCACCTGGCTCGACGCCCTGAAGAAGGCGGCGGAGTAGCAGTGGCCGAGCCTCTCTTCCTCACCGATCTGATACTGGCTCTCGTGCTGGCGGTCACCGGCGGCCTGCTGGGCCGCCGGGCCGGCCGAAGCCAGGCGCAGCCCGCACCACAGCGGGACGGGGCACGGCGGAGTCCGCTCGTCCTGTACGTCACCGCCGCGGTCGTCGCCGCCCGGCTCGCGGTCGCGGTACTGCTGCTGGCGACCAGCGGGTGGCAGCTGGTCACCCACCGCTTCCTGGTCGGCCTGCCGGTCGTGGTGCTGCCGCTGGTGTGGGCGCTGGTGCGGCGCACCGCCGTTGCCGCGCACACCACGGCGATGGGTGCCTGGCTGTCCTTCTACTTCCTGTACGTCCCGCCCGGTCCACAGGATCTGCCGGTCGCGGCCGGGGCATCGGCACTCGTGCTGGCCACGACGATCGGGGCCTCCCTCCTGCTCGGCGACCGGCGCTCCCGTGGCGGCCGCCTGGCCCGGCTGCCCTGGCTCTCCGGGGCAGCCGCCATGGTCACCGCCACCGCGCTCGGCGGCCTGTTCCTGGTCAGCGGGTCCGCGACGACGGACTGGGGCGGCGGCCCGGAGCGCGCCGGGCACTCCGTGCACGCCATGAGCCACGGACACGGGCCCGGGGCCCCGGCCATGCGCTCCGTGGACGCGCTGACCGGCCCGCGCGACGGCACCCCCGACGCCCGCTTCACCCTGACCGCCGCGCACGGCACCGTACGGCTGTCGTCGGGAAGGACGGTCGACGCGCTCACCTTCAACGGAACCAGCCCTGGCCCCGAACTGCGCGTATCGAAGGGCAAGCTGGTCGAGGTCACCCTGGTCAACAAGAACGTGACCGAGGGCGTCACGCTGCACTGGCACGGCGTGGACGTACCCAACGCGGAGGACGGGGTGCCGGGCGTCACCCAGAACGCGGTCGGCCCCGGCGGGAGGCACGTCTACCGCTTCGTACCCGACCGCACCGGCACGTACTGGTACCACACGCACCGGGACGCCGAACGCTCCGTGGAGCGCGGTCTGTTCGGTGCGCTGATCGTGGAGGACGGCCAGCAAGGCGTGCAGCACAACGTGTTCACCCACCTGTGGCCGGGCGGAGAGGACCAGATCGGCGCCTTCGGCACAACCGACAGTGCCGAACGCCGCGCGGTCCCGGCCGGCCGCCAGGTGGTGCTGCGGCTGATCAACAGTTCCAAGGAGCCGCACCGGATCCTGCTCGGTGGCACCCTGTTCCGGGTCACCGCCCACGACGGCAACCCGATCGGCGAACCGGGAGAGCTGAAGCCCGGCACGGACCTGTTCCTCGCTGCGGGCGGCCGCTACGACGTGGCCTTCACCATGCCGGACGGCGTGGTGACGCTACGGCTTGACACCTCTGAGATCCCCAACCAGGCGGCCCTCGCCTTCAGCCCCGACGGGCGCGCCGAACCCGCCGCGCTGGAGCAGGGCGACCTCTTCGACCGCCTGTCGTACGGCGAGCCAGCCGGTCAGCAGCCCGAAGGCGGCCCGTACGACCGCGACTTCGACCTCGTACTGGACAACGGCTTCGGCTTCGTAGGAAGCTCGTTCACCTACACGGACACGATCAACGGCCGTCTCACCCCGGCCGTTCCGACCCTGGTGGTCCGCGAGGGCGACCGGGTGCGGATGCGCATCACCGCCCGGGGGATCATCGACCACCCCATGCACCTGCACGGCCACCGGATCCGGGTGATCTCGCGCAACGGCGAGGCGGTCACGGGCAGCACCTGGTGGACCGACACCCTGAACGTCGCCCCCGGCGAGAGCTACGAGATCGACTTCAGCGCCGACAACCCCGGTGTGTGGATGGACCACTGCCACAACTTCGAACACGCCGAGAGCGGCATGATCATGCACTTGGCCTACGACGACGTCACCACTCCCTACCACGGCCCGACGCACTGAGAGGTGCGCGTCATGGCAACCGTCGTTCATCGCCCCCGGCTTTCCGGCCACGCGGTACACAGTCGGGGAGCACGCAGGCGGCCGAGGTGGTCCGGGCGGCAGGACTACGGCCCGTCCGGCGCCTCCTCCCAACGGAAGTCCGCGAGGGACGCCTGCTCCGTGGCGGGTTCGACACCCCGGCTGCGGCGGACGGCTCCCAGGAGCAGCTGCAGACCGCCCAGCCCCATGAGCACCAGCAGAACAACTCCCCCTGCGAAGAGCACCACCCCCCACACGGTCAGCCCCAAGAGCCCCCAGGCCATCCTGCCGAGATCCATGCACCCGCACGCAAGCATGCGAGCAGTGTGCCCACTCCCAGGGGCCCACGGGCCGGAGCTTGTCCAAAAGGCATTGTGGAATTGACGGTTCCGAGACGCACGGTTCCGAGACGCATGCGCTTCGAGAGACCCTCACACCGCCGCACTCCGACACCGGCCCGCCGGACACGACGGTGCGCTCCGGCTGCCTCGGCTGACGGCACTCCGCGGGCGCACCTCTCCCGGACCCACCCGCCTCAGCCGGAGAACGAGAGGGGCACGCCACCGCCCTCCTTGACCGCCTCCACCGCCGCCTGGTGCACATGACGCGCGGCCCTCTCGTCGGATGCCGCGACGGGGCTGCCCTCGAGGCCGTACCACTCCGAGGCGCCGGTGTGCTGCACGGTCACCTGGGCCTGGCCG
Organism: Streptomyces sp. NPDC019396; assembly: GCF_040632375.1. Taxonomy (NCBI): domain Bacteria; kingdom Bacillati; phylum Actinomycetota; class Actinomycetes; order Kitasatosporales; family Streptomycetaceae; genus Streptomyces; species Streptomyces sp. NPDC019396. The sequence continues at coordinate 37,749 of NZ_JBEYBS010000033.1, forward strand.
TCGATCCACGTGGTGTGGACGGTCAGGTCGCCGGTGATGGGGCCGCCCTCGGTGGTCATGACACCGCCCGAACCGGCGATGATGCCCTGAGTGGTCCACGTGGCCCAGGTGTCCATGGCCCCTCCGCGATGGTCCCGCTCCTGGTGGTGGGTGTACGGCGGGATATACCCGCCCGTCCACGTTCTCATCGCCCGCGCCTGTGCGCGCGGCGAGCACGGAACGTAAGCGCGCGGCCGCACACTGGTGACCGGAATCGGGCAACTGCCCCCTCACGGACGGAAGCCCGAGCCGCCACGGCCGGTATCCGGCGGCGACCCGGTGGCCGAGGACGGACGGGGCTGGCGCTGATGGAGGCCGTGGACGGGGGCTGCTTCCGGTGGAGTCGGTGACGAACCGGTCGGGGTGCGCCGGCGCTGCCGGACGGCAAGGTGGTCCGGTTCGAGTGCGACGCGAAGCCCTGAGCGGATCTGCCGGACCTGTCTGCGAGCCCGTGGGCCGGGCACGCCTACGATGTGAGCCCAGCCCCAGCCCAGCGCACGCCCCCCGAGCCGGAGGAACCATGGCCCCCGCCGCCCCCAAGCCGGAGACCCTCGCCGCCTTCGAGGCCGCCAAAGGCTTCATGCCCGTACGCGAAGGGCTCGCGCTCTACGAGGCGGCGGTGTCGGCGTCCGAGGCGCTGGGGCTGCCGTTGCTCGAGGTCGGCACGTACTGCGGGCGCTCCACGATCCTGCTCGCGGACGCCGCCCGCGAGGCCGGGACCGTCGCCGTCACGGTCGACCACCACCGGGGCAGCGAGGAGCAGCAGGCGGGCTGGGACTACCACGACCCCACCGTCGTGGACCCCGAGGTCGGGCTGATGGACACGCTGCCGACCTTCCGGCGGACGCTGCACGAGGCGGGCCTCGAGGACCACGTGATCGCGGTGGTGGGACGGTCGCCGCAGGTCGCGAAGATGTGGGGCGGCAAGGTCGGTCTGGTCTTCATCGACGGCGGCCACACCGACGAGCACGCCACGAACGACTACCAGGGCTGGGCGCCGCACGTGGCCGAGGGCGGGCTGCTGGTGATCCACGACGTCTTCCCAGACCCCGTGGACGAGTGGACCGGCCAGGCCCCGTACCGGATCTACCTGCGGGCGCTGGACTCGGGCGCGTTCACGGAGGTCTCAGCCACGGACTCGCTGCGGGTGCTGCGCCGCACCGGCCCCGGCATCTGAGCGGGCCGACTGCACGTGATTCCGAAGAAGACGCCGCTTGCCGCGTCCGGAGCCCTCGTCGCGGCTGTGTCCGTGTGCCTGACCGGCTGCGGCGGCAGCACTGGCAGCGGCAGCGCTCCGACCCGGTCCCCGGTTCCGGCGCGTACGACACCCACGCCGCCGCCCGCCGGGCCGTCCGGCGCCGCCCCGTCGGCGACGCATGCCCGTCCACTCGCCGGGAAGGTCGTGGTCGTGGACCCCGGCCACAACCCCGGCAACGCCAAGCACACCCGTGAGATCAACAAGCAGGTGGGCATCGGCACGGGCCGCAAGGAGTGCGATACCACCGGAACGGCCACCAACGACGGTTACAGCGAGGCCGAGTTCACCCTCGATGTAGCCCGCCGGCTGCGCACCCTGCTGGAGCAGCAGGGCGCGACCGTCCGGCTCACCCAGGACGGCCACAGCCCTTCATACGGCCCCTGCATCGACGAACGCGCCCGTATCGGCAACAAGGCGGCGGCCGACGCCGTCGTCTCCCTCCACGCGGACGGCTCCGGCAAGGGCAACCGCGGCTTCCATGTGATCCTCCCGGCCAAGGTGAAGGCCGGGGACGCGGACACGGCGGCGATCGTGGGCCCGTCGCGCCGGCTCGGCGAGCACATCGCCGGGGCCTTCGAGAAGGCGACGGGCAGCGCGCCCTCCAACTACATCGGCAACGGAACCGGGTTGGATGTGCGCGGGGACCTGGGCGGTCTCAACCTGTCGACCGTACCGAAGGTGTTCATCGAGTGCGGGAACATGCGGGACGCGAAGGACGCGGCGCTGCTGAAGAGCCCCGATTGGCGGCAGAAGGCGGCGCGGGGACTGGCGGACGGCATTCTCGCGCACCTGTCCGCCTGAGGCGTCGAGAGCGGAACAGCACTCTGCCACACCGCCAGGTGACGATGTGGCAGAGGCGGGGAGAGGCGGGTCGCCGCTACCGCGGGCCGGGGCGGTGGCCGTGGTTCGGACGGCCGTGACCGTGACCGGGACGACCGTGGTCCGGGCGGTCGTGGTGCGGCGGCCTCGGCGTGGGCTTGGGGTCGTTCCTCCTGACCGTGGTGGTCGCGGTGGCGGTGCTGGTCGCCGCGGTACCGCCACCGGTGACCGTGACCGTGTTGGTGACCTGCGACGAGGCATCCGCAGCGATGGAGACCCTCAGAGTCAGCACCGGGTAGCTCTCCCCCGCATCCAGGACATCGCCACGGGTGCACGTGAGCGTGGCGAGGACACAGGTCCAGCCGGTGCCGGACAGGCTCACCGCCGTCAGCCCGGCCGGAAGAGTGTCGGTGACGGTGACCGTGCTGCCGTCGGTGGGCCCGTCACCGCTGTTGGTCACGGTCAGCGTGTACGCACCCCGGCCACCCGCCCGGAACGTCCCGCCCGTGGTGACCTTCAGCAGCGTGAACGCGGGGGCCGTCGGAGCCGGCACCACCGCGATGGCCACGTCCCGGGGCCCGTCGCCGACGGCGACCGTGTCCACCACCGTGTTCGTGGCCGCGTCGATCACCGACACGGTGTCGCTGTCGCGGTTGCTGACATAGACGCGCGTGCCGTCCGGCGACACCGCGGCACCGAAGGGGACGTCACCTACGGTGATCGTGGCCACCACCGTGTTCGTGGCCGTGTCGATCACCGACACGTCGTCACTGTCGCGGTTGGCGACATAGACGCGCGTGCCGTCCGGCGACACCGCCACACCGTAGGGGAAGTCGCCGACCGTGATCGTGGCCACCACCGTGTTCGTGGCCGTGTCGATCACCGACACGTCGTCCGAGTTGCCGCCCGCGACATAGACGCGGGTGCCGTCAGGGGTGATGACCTCACCGACGGGGAAGTCGATGACGCCGATGGTGGTCACGACCGTGTTGGTGGCCGTGTCGATCACGGACACGGTGTCGGAGATGGAGTTGCTCACATAGGCGCGGGTGCCGTCCGGCGAGACGACCACGTCCTGGGGGCCCGTCCCGACGCCGACGGTGGCGACGACGGTGTTCGTGGCCGTGTCGATCACCGAGACGCTGCCGGAATTGGCGTTGGTGACGTAGACGCGGCTGCCGTCCGGGGAGACGGCCGCACCGAACGGGGTCTGGCCCACGGGGATGGTGGCGATGACGCTGTCCGTGGCCGTGTCGATAACCGACACGTCGTCGCCGAGGGCGTTGGTGACATAGACGCGGCCGGCGTCCGGTGTCACCGCCACACCGTGGGGTCCGTCGCCGACGGAGATCGTGGTGACCAGGGTGTTCGTGGCCGTGTCGACCACCGACACCGTGTCCGAGCCGAAGTCGGCGACGTAGGCGTAGGTGCCGGGCCCTACGGCATGGGCGGGCTGGGGAGCCAGTACGGGCAGGGCGAGGCCGGCCACCAGCACAAGACCGGCCACCAGCATACGCAGCAACGCACCCGACCCTCGCCGGCGCGCCTCACGGTCCGATGGCGGCACCGGTGACAGGCGGTCGCCCACCATCCCGGAACCCACTTCCATATGACGGTCCGTCACGACAAGCCTCCCGCTGGCCGGAAACAAGGTCACTACGCCGGCAGCACCGAAATACCGACATATCGCAACAGAGCATGCCAGTTCATTGCATTCCACCGCCTCTACCGACACACAGACCCGCGCCCCCACCCGGACGTCCGGGTGGGGGCGCGTGAGCAGCAGCCGGTGTGCGGCTACCGCTGGTGAGGTCCGGGGCGATCCCGCCCGTGGTCAGGTCGGCCGTGGTCAGGTCGGCCGTGGTCAGGTCGGCCGTGGTCAGGTCGGCCGTGGTCAGGTCGGCCGTGGTGCGGCGGCTTGGGCGGCTCCGGACGCCGGACCGTGGTGCTCGCGGTGGCCGTACTGGTCGCCGTGGTGCCTCCGCCGGCGACGGTGGCCGTGTTCGTGACCCTCGTCGGCGCGTCTGCGGCGACGTTCACCGTCAGGGTCAGCGGCGGGTAGCTCTCACCTGCGTCGAGGACATCGGTCCGGGTGCAGGAAAGCGGGGTGAGCGTGCAGGTCCAGCCGGTGCCCGACGGAGACACCGCCACGCCCTGAGGGCCGTCGCCGACGGGGACCGTGGCCACCACGGTGTTCGTGGACGTGTCGATCACCGACACGTCGTCGCTGTCGTTGTTGGCGACATAGGCGTAGGTGCCGGGCGGCACGGCGTGGGCGGACTGCGGTGCGAGCACCGGCAGGGCGAGCCCGGCTACAAGGACCAGACCGGCCACCAGGGCCCATACCAGGCCACCCCACCAGTGCGGCCGGCTTCGAGGTGGGGGTGCCGCCGCTTCTTGAGCGATAGTCACAAAATCCTCCCATTCTGTCCGAATTGCCCGTCCGGGGCGCGGAGTTCACTCCCGATATCACCTGATACCGACAGAACGGAACAGAGCATGATATCTAATATCATTTTGCGCGTTATCGACACACAGCGGCGTCCCCACCGGGGTACGAGGGTGGGGACGCCGGTCGATGTGACCGCCTTGGCCATCGGGGGCCCGGCCGGTGGCCGTAGTTCGGGCGGCCCTGGCCATGGTCGGGACGACCGTGCCCGCCGGCCGGGCGGCCGTGCGAAGGCTTCGATTCGGGGATGGGTTCGGGCTCGGCCCGCCTGACGGCGGAGGAGCTGGCGGCGGTACCGGTGGCGGTGGTGCCGCCGCCCGTGACCGTGGCCGTCACCCCTGACTCCCGCTCGACTGACGGTTGGTCACCATGCTCCTCCCTACGGCAACATGCAGCGCCAAGACGGATCAGATGATGACAGTTCGTCATATTACGGACGGCCAGTGACGCACGCCCCCACCACCCGGGCCCGGGGCGGCCGTATTCGCGGTGCGGTCCTGGAAGTGAAGCCCCCGTGAGAGCCCCGTGGATGTTGTTCCGCGAGAGGGCGGCTTGATCAACGATCAGTTATTTGATCGGAATAAACGGGTCTGACGCTCCCGCTGTCGGTTATAGGTTGGAACCTATGATGAGGTACCGCACCTCTACTACCAGCTCATCAGCTCTGACGCGACAGACGCGAAAACCGACGAAGGACCTTAGACGTGAACATCCGCTCCCTCACTCGAGGCGATGGCGTGGTGATCGGAGCAGCGGTGGTGCTGTTCATCGCCTCGTTCCTCAACACTTCCGACTGCTCCGGCTCCGCGTGCGACCTGGTGCCCAACGCGTGGGGGCTGGCCTACTTCCTCGGTTGGGGCACGTTCTTCCTCGGCATCGCCGGGGCCGCACTGATCGTCGTCTCGCACCTGCTGCCGCAGTCGCAGCCCCGTAAGGTCGCCGGCCTCGACCTGGCCCAGGCCGGTGTCGTGCTGACCGTCGCCACGGCCTGGCAGCTGCTGATGTGGATCTTCGAGTCGCAGGCGGCGGGCAGCGGGCTCATCCTCGGCCTGATCGCCGCGCTGATCCTCGCGGCCGGCGCCGTCGCGGGCCCGCTGGTCCCCGCGCTCCAGGCCCCGCTGTTGCCCGCCCCGAAGCCGGCGGCGCCTCAGCCCTTCGGCGCCCAGCCGCAGGCCGGCTACGGCTACCCGGGCACTCCGGGCGGCCCGGGCGGCCCGCAGCAGGGCGGCGGGTACGGCTACCCCGGGGCCCAGGCCCCGCAGGCCCAGCAGTCGCCGCAGCCCCAGCCCGCTTATGGCGGCGGGCAGCCGCAGCCCCAGCCGCAGCAGGACGGCGGCCAGGCCCCGGCCGGCGACTTCACCCCGTACTGGTTCGCCGTGCCGGTGGCCCGTCCGCTGTACGCGGAGGACGGCTCCATGGCCCCGATCGCCGAGCTGGCTCCCGGCACCTGGTACCTCGCGGTCGAGCAGCGCGGTCAGGCCCTGGTGGCGCAGACCCAGGACGGCCGCCGCGGTGTCCTCCAGGACACCACCGGTATCCAGCGCGGCTGACGCGACGTCGCACGCCAACGGCCCCTCGCCCATCCGGTCTTCCGGGCGAGGGGCCGTTGGCGTACTCTGACGAGCCGTCAGAGAGGGGATCCGGTATGAGGCTCGGACTCGCACTCGGCTACTGGGGGCGCGGGCCGAACCCCGCTCACCTCGAACTCGCCCGCGAGGCGGAACGGCTCGGCTACGACTCGGTCTGGACCGCGGAAGCCTGGGGCTCCGACGCCTTCACCCCGCTGACCTGGATCGCCGCCCACACGAGCCGCATCCGGGTGGGCACGGCGATCGCCCAGATGGCGGCCCGCACCCCCACGGCCACGGCCATGCACGCGCTCACCCTGGACCATCTCTCCGGCGGACGGATGCTGCTCGGGCTCGGCCTCTCGGGACCCCAGGTGGTGGAGGGCTGGTACGGCAGGCCCTTCCCGAAGAGCCCGCTGACCGCGACGCGGGAGTACGTCGAGGTGATCCGCCAGGTACTGCGCCGCGAGGGCCCGGTCGAGCTGGCCGGGCGCTTCCACACGCACCCGTACGAGGGCGACGACGGCACCGGTCTCGGCAAGGCCCTCAAGCCGATCACCCATCCCCTGCGGGCGGATCTGCCCGTCCTACTGGGCGCCGAAGGTCCGAAGAACATCGCCCAGACGACGAGGATCGCCGATGGCTGGCTTCCCCTGTACTGGTCACCGACGCGGACGGACGTGTACCAGGCGTCGCTGGAGCACGTCCCGCCCGGCTTCGTGATCGCCCCGATGGCACGGGCCGCCGTGTGCGACGACGTCGCCGAAGGGCTGCTGCCCGTGAAGGCGATGCTCGGCTTCTACATCGGCGGCATGGGCCACGCGGCCCGCAACTTCCACGCCGATCTGATGGCGCGCATGGGATACGAGGAGGAAGCCCGCCACATCCAGCGGCTGTTCGCCGAAGGCCGCCGCGAGGAGGCGGTGCTGGCGGTCCCGGACACCTTCGCCGACGAGATCTCGCTCATCGGCCCGCGTGAACGCATCGCGGAACGCCTGGAGTTGTGGCGCAAGGGCCCGGTCACCGACCTGCTGGTGACGGCGCCGGATCCTCACACCCTGCGGGTGCTGGCGGAACTGAACGGCTGACCCTGGACCGCTCAGCCGGAGCAGCCGGTGACGATCCTGAGCGTGGCCACCCCCGGCCCGGCAGCCCCACCGGGGATCCGGGGGCCAGCCCAACCCCGTACTTCGGTGCACTGCGGATGCGCCGGGCGCTGGGGGAGCGAGCGCGTCCGGTCGCGGTCGAACAGGGCGGGCACGAGATGTACCTGGGCAACGACAACGCGCGCGGCGACCGGGCGGTCACCACCGACCTGACCACGGGCGAGCGGCCCGCGCGGGACACGTACTGCGCGACCTGAACTGCTGCGGCCGGCGGTCAGTCCGGCGGCGGTGCGACCGGGAGCACCCGGTCGGGTCGCCCGGCCTCGGCCGCTTCGGGGTCCGCGTACACGTGCAGCGTGTCGCCGTGCCGACGTACCTGCGGATAGTTCCACAGCTCCGTGGGCTCGGGGACGAGCACTCGGGTCTCGGCCAGCTCGGCGTCGTGGATGACCAGCGACATGATGGCGCAGCACAGGGTCCCCATGGCGAGTGCCTGCTCCGGGTGGCCGTCCGGGCCCTCGGCCTGGATGACGTAGTGGCGGTCGTCCAGCCAGTAGCCGCCCCAGTCCAGCGAAGCCCCGTGCGCGGCCGGTACGCCGTTCACCCAGAGGCTCATCCTGCCCCCGCGTTCCTGGTCCCGCATGACCACGGCCCGGTGCCGGTCGTCGGATGTGAAGTCGATGTGGAGCGCGACACCGTCGAAGTCGCAGAACGAGTCGCAGGCTCCCGGAACCGGGCCGGTGCGGTGGCGGAGACGTTCGGCGGAGAGGTCGGGGTCGAGAGCGCAGGTCTCCGGACCACGGCACGAGCGGTCGGTGCGGCGGGTGCAGCCGAGGGAGAGCGCGGCACAGTCACGGGGGGACGCCTGGGCCAGCAGGCGGGCGAAGTGGTCCTGGTAGGTGCGGTCACCGAGGCGGCGGCGCAGCTCGCTCTCGTACCACCACCACACGATCAGGTCAGTGCCCAGCGGCGAACGGCTCAGCCATGGCTGCCACTTCCCGACCCAGTCCGTCGCATGGGGCGACAGGCGGGTGAACTTCCGCCTGGCGGCGGCTCCGGCGCGGCGGATGCGCTCGGCATCACCGGGAGCCTGCGCGATGTGCTCGTCCTCGGCCCGCTCTGCGGCATCGTCCGCCCGCTCCCGTGTCGACTTCTGCTCCTGCTCCTGTGCCGGTGCCTCAGGCGCGGCCGATGCCACGCCCTGCGCACCCGCGCTGCTCTTCCGTCTGTTTCTGCCCCAGCGCCACTTCACCACTGCCCCACCCCACCGGCTTCCGAACTCCACCGCCAACGCCAACGATGGTAGAAGGGGCACACCACGCACTTCTGCGCATTCAGGGAGCCGTTCCGTCACCGCGAGCCCCCGCGTCCGGCGTCTCAGCCGCCGCTGAGCTGCCCCACGGAAGGCACCTGTTCCTTCACCGTGGCTCCCACACTCTGACCCGCGTCCTTGACGTCCTGGAGGACGTTCTGCGCGGACGCGATGTCCGCATCACTCGCCTGGCCCTTGCGGAGCTTGCTCCCCAGCTCCTTGAGCGAGTCGATCCCTGCCGCCAGCGGGGCAACCGCCTTCGAGAGCAGTGGGTCGGCCTTGGCGTTGTCCACCGCCGCCCTGAGCCGGTTGTAGGCGAACGTGCCCGCGAGCCCCGCCTTGACCAGGGCCAGTTTCCGGCCCTCCGCGCCCTGTTTGAACGCGCCGGCGCGGTACGGCTTGATGATCCACTGGTAGGTCGCACCCGCGGCGAGACCCGCGTTGGCGACGAAACGCGCCTTGGCGTACTTCTGCGCCTGCACCGAGGTGCTTGGTGACGCCGTGCCGCTCGCACCTTCGCCGCTGCCCCCGCAGGCCGCGGTGGCGGTGACGGTGGTGAGGACGACGACGAGGCCGCAGCAGAACACGGCTGGACGGTGACGCATGGCGTACCTCCCTCACCTCACTCGTCAGCTTCGCCCCGGGCCGGGTGATCCGCCACTCGGGTGAGGCCGGCCCCGGGTTTGGCTCAAGGAAGAACGGCAATCCGGAGTCCATGTCCCCACGACAGAGCAGTGGCACGCACCAGGCGGCGAGGATCATCGCCATCGTCGCCGACGTCATGGCCGCCATCATCGGCCTGTGGATCATCATGTACCTGTTGGACGCCAACCGGACCAACGACCTGGTGGAGTTCCTCCAGGAGACGGCACGCTGGCTGGCCGGCTGGTCGTACGACCTCTTCACCTTCGACGCCGACTGGGCGCGGGTGGTGGCGGGTTACGGCCTCGCCGCGCTCGTGTACCTCTTCGTCGGTCACGCCGTGGCGGGTCGGCTGCGGCGCTGAGCGCGCCGCTGGAGCCCCGCAGCCCCCTCGGATCACGCTGCCGAACCGCATCGGGTTTCGCCGAACCCGCTCAGCGCCGTGCGTTCACGCCTGACAGCACTCCGGCTCGAGTCCGCGCGGCAGACGTTCCCCGCCGAACACCGCGGTGGTCGCCTCGTCTCCCCCCAGGGCGGCCACCGCGAGCAGCAGTGAGCCCGCAGTCCAGCTGGTGAGCTCCTCGGGCCACACGGCCTTGTCCTCGAAGACGTAACCCGTCCAGTACATACCGCCGTCGGCGCGCAGGTGCTGGATGGACTGCAAGATCTCAAGGGCTCGGTCGGACTCCCCCATCGCCCAGAGTGCGAGGGCCAGTTCGCAGCTCTCGCCGCCCGTCACCCAGGGGTTCGGCAGGACGCAGCGGACACCGAGCCCGGCCACCACGAACTCGTCCCAGCGCTCCTCGATGCGTTCCTTCGCCTGCGCGCCGGTGACCGCGCCGCCGAGCACCGGGTAGTACCAGTCCATGGAGTAGTGCGACTTGTCCAGGAACCGCTCGGGGTGGCTGCGGATGGCGTGCCCGAGCGCACCGGTCGCCAACTCCCAGTCGGGCTGCGGCTCTTCGCGCTCCTCGGCGATCGCGAGGGCGCAGGTCAGCGCGTGGAAGACGGAGGAGTTGCCGGTCAGCAGCGCGTCGGGGACGGCGTGGTCGCCGGCCTCGACGGGCTCGCGCTTCCAGCCGATCTGCCCGCCGGGCTGCTGGAGCCGCAGGACGAACTCGACGGCGGCGTAGACGGTCGGCCACATACGGTCGAGGAACATGTCGTCGCCGGTGGCCAGGTAGTGGTGCCAGACGCCGACGGCGATGTACGCGCAGAAGTTGCTCTCGCGGCTGCGGTCGGTCGGCTGGCCGGCGTCGCCGTCGTGGTAGGCCGCGTACCAGGAGCCGTCCGGCAGCTGGTGCCGGGCCAGCCACTCGTAGGCGCGGGCGGCGGCATCGTGCTCACCGGCCGCGTCCAGTGCCATCGCCGCCTCGGTGTGGTCCCAGGGGTCCAGGTGGTGGCCCCGGAACCACGGGATCGCCCCGTCCTCGCGCTGGACCGCGCGGATCCCGGCGACGGTCTCGGTGGCCTGTGAGGCCGTCAGGACCCCCGGCAGGACGAGGTGCTCGGTCCTCCCCGGTGAGGTCACTGGCCGGCCGCCGCGGTGCCGGACTTCGCCTCGTTCAGCGTGGGGGTGTGCGGCTTGGTCGCGTACACCACGAAGCTCTTGCCGATCAGCGGGTTGAGCGCGTTCTCCGCGACCCGGGTGGCCAGTGGTTTCTTCATGATGTCCCAGACCAGCAGCTTGTGGTACGCGCGGACGGGCAGCGCCTTGTCGTTGTCCACGCCGAAGGCGCACTTCAGCCACCAGTACGGGGAGTGCAGCGCGTGCGCGTGATGGGACCCGTACGGCTTGAGGCCCGCCTCGCGGATCTTGCCGATCAGTTCCTCGGCCTTGTAGATGCGGATGTGGCCGCCCTCGACCTCGTGGTACGCGTCCGAGAGCGCCCAGCAGATCTTCTCGGGGCCGTAACGGGGCACGGTGATGGCGATCCGGCCGCCCGGCTTGAGCACGCGGACCATCTCGGCCAGCACGCCCTTGTCGTCGGGGATGTGCTCCATGACCTCGGAGATGATCACGACGTCGAACGAGTCGTCGGGGAAGGGCAGGTTGAGCGCGTCGCCCTCCATCGCGGTGGCGGTCGCGCCGGCCGGAGCCTCACCGGCCTCCTTCATCGCCGCGAACCACTTGGCGACCTCGCGGATCTCCTCGCCGTTCTGGTCGAGTGCGACCACCTGCGCGCCGCGCCGGTAGCACTCGAAGGCGTGCCGCCCGGCCCCGCAGCCCAGGTCGAGCACGCGGTCGCCCGGGGCGAGCGGGAAGCGGGAGAAGTCGACGGTCAGCACGGGGTCTGCCCTTCCGGGTGGGTGACAACGCCCTGGTGCGGGGCGCGGCTTGCTGTGGCGGTGCGAAGAGGGCTTACGGCCCTGGTGTGCGGGAGGGTCGTGGAGCCCGAGCGGGTCACCGAGCGCTCCCGACGGCCGCGGAGGCGGCCTTCGCCCGCTGTGCCTCGATCGCCTCGCGGTACAGCTCCGCGGTGCCCTGCGCGGCGCGCGCCCAGGTGAAGCGGGCCAGCACCCGCTCGCGTCCCGCGGCGCCGATTCGGCGGCGCAGCTCCGCGTCGCCCAGCAGCCTGCCGAGCGCGGTGGCGAGCGCGTCCGCGTCGCCGGGCGGGACCGCCAGGCAGCTCTCGCCGTCCGGGCCCGCGACCTCCGGGATCGCCCCGCCCGTCGTGGCGACGAGCGCGGTTCCGGTGGCCATGGCCTCGGCGGCGGGCAGCGAGAAGCCCTCGTACAGCGACGGCACACAGGCCACCTGTGCCCCGCGCACCAGATCCACGAGCTCCGCGTCCGTGATGCCCTTGACGAACCGCACGGCGTCCCCGAGCCCGTGCCGCTCGATCATCCGGGCCACCGGCCCGTCCTCTGCCCGCTTGCCGACGACCACCAGATGCGCGTCCGGGTGCTCGGCGCGCAGCTTGGCGAGGGCCTCGACCAGGAAGACGAGCCCCTTGAGCGGCACGTCCGCACTGGAGGTGGTGACGATCCGCCCGGGGACCTCGGCGACCGAGGGGTCGGGCGAGAACAGGTCGGTGTCGGCGCCGACATGGACCACTCGCAGCCGCTCCGGGCGCACCCCGAGGTGGTCGATGATCTCCTGCCGGGAGCTGCCTGACACGGTGAGCACGGAGGGCATCCTGCGGGCGACCCGCTTCTGCATCCGCGTGAACCCGTACCAGCGCCGTACGGAGGCCCGGCGGCGCCAGGTGGGCGCGGCGTCGAGTTCCAGCCGGCGGTCGACCGTGATCGGGTGGTGGATCGTGGTGACGAGCGGGGCGCCCAGGTCGCCGAGCAGCCCGTAGCCCAGGGTCTGGTTGTCGTGGACGACGTCGAAGTCCCCGCGGCGGGCGGCGAGCAGGCGCCGCGCACGCAGCGAGAAGGTCAGCGGCTCAGGGAAGCCACCGGTCCACATGGTGGCCACTTCGAGGTGGTCGATCCAGTCCCGGTACTCGCCGCGGCCGGGCGTACGGAACGGGTCGGGCTGGCGGTACAGATCAAGGCTGGGCAGCTCGGTGAGGACCACGCCCTCGCCTTCGTCGACCACGGGGTACGGCTGTGCGCCGATCACTTCGACGGAGTGCCCGAGGCGGGCGAGCTCGCGGGAGAGGTGGCGTACGTACACACCCTGACCGCCGCAGAACGGGTTGCCCTTGTAGGTCAGGAGAGCGATGCGCAGCGGGCGGTCGGCATCGACGGCAGCACCAGCACCGGCAGCGCCCGGACGGGGCCCGGCAGCTATGGCCTCAGCGGTCACTCACGGCCCCCTTCTTACTGCCCCTTTGCCGGACTGCGCTTCTGCCGGAGCGTAACCGCTCGCGCTAATCTAGAACAAGTTACAGACTTGATCGTTCTTGATCGTTCAAGGAGCATCGAATCTACCGGCAGGTAGCCCTGCTGTAAGGCCTGGAACAGGTGATTCGCGCCACGGGTGACCGCGCTGGCATGCTCTGCGCATGCCGGGCCGCCCGGAGCTCACGGGGGACGGGAGATACGCGGAGACATGATCGCGGAAACCAGGGCAGCAGTACCAGCGGCCCCGCCCCTGACCGAGCGCCAGGAGGCCCGCCGCCGACGCATCCTGCACGCCAGCGCGCAGCTGGCCAGCCAGGGCGGTTTCGACGCCGTCCAGATGCGCGAGGTCGCCGAGGCGGCGGGGGTCGCGCTCGGCACGCTCTACCGCTACTTCCCCTCGAAGGTGCACCTGCTGGTCGCCACCATGCAGGACCAGCTCCAGCACCTGCACACCACGCTGCGTAAACGCCCGCCCATGGCGGACAGTGCCGCCGAACGGGTGGCGGAGACCCTTATGCGGGCCTTCCGCGCCCTCCAGCGGGAGCCGCACCTCGCGGACGCGATGGTGCGGGCGCTGACGTTCGCCGACCGGAGCGTCAGCCCCGAGGTGGACACGGTCTCGCGGCAGACGACGGCGATCATTCTGGACGCGATGGGGCTGGACGATCCGACGGCGGAGCAGCTCTCGGCCGTTCGGGTGATCGAGCACACCTGGCACTCGGCGCTGATCACCTGGCTGTCGGGACGGGCGTCGATCGCGCAGGTGAAGATCGACATCGAGACGGTGTGCAGGTTGATCGACGTGACCTCCGGGCGCTCCGCCCAGGAGTGGCCGGGGTAACCGCACCCCGTGTGACAGGGGTGCCGGGGTAACCGCACCCCGTGTGACAGGGGTGACCGCACCCGTGCGGCATCGGTGCCCCGTGCCGGGTTTCGCGGTGTGCCCCCACCCCGCGCGGTGGGGGCCGGAGTGTCCCTGGGCCGCGGGGTGTTCGTGGGTCCTTCCTCGTGACGGTCAGGCTGCCCCTTGGAAAGGAGCGGCATGGCCGCCGTGGCCGCTCCTGGGCTGGAACGGGGTACAGTGGCGATACCGAGCGCACCTCGCACGTCGACATCCATGTCGGAGTCGCCCTCGGGGAACGGCAAGGCCGGAACATACCGCGTCCGGTCGGAAATGAGCCGCCCCATATGGCCCTGTTGAGTCTCGGAGTGCTCGCCTCCTCCCGCAAGGAGAACGAGTTCCGGCTACCGCTCCATCCACGCCATCTCGACCGGATTGCCCCGGACGTACGCGAGAGGATCTTCCTCGAACAGGGCTACGGCCGACGGTTCGGCGTCGCCGACGACGCCCTGCGTCCACTCGTGGCCGGCATGCTCTCCCGCGAGCAACTCCTCGCCGAGTGTGACGTTCTGCTGCTGCCCAAGCCGATGCACGACGACATCGCCGCGCTGCGCGAGGGCCAGGTGTTGTGGGGATGGCCGCACTGCGTGCAGGACGAGAAGATGACCCAGATCGGCATCGATCGACGGCTGACTCTCATCGCCTGGGAAGCCATGAACCACTGGACTTCCACGGGCGCGTTCAGCGTCCATGTGTTCCACAAGAACAACGAACTTGCCGGTTACTGCTCGGTGCTGCACGCCCTTCAACTCGGCGGGCTGACCGGCAGCTACGGGCGCCGCCTGCGTGCGGTTGTCATCAGCTTCGGCGCCACGGCGCGCGGAGCGGTCACGGGCCTGGGCGCCATGGGGGTTACCGACGTCACGGTGCTCACACAGCGCGCGGCCGCAGCGGTGGCCTCGCCGATGCCCTCGGTCGTGATGGGCCACTTCGCGGAGCAGGAGAACGACCCGTCGCGCCTGTGGGCATTCACTGCATCCGGTTCCGTGCCGCTGGCGGAATATCTGGCCGGGTTCGACATCATCGTCAACTGCATCCTGCAGGACACCGACGCGCCGCTCATGTTCGTTACCGACGAGGAACTTGCCCTTTTCCGGCCGGGGACCTTCTTCATCGACGTCGCCTGCGACGAGGGCATGGGCTTCGAATGGTCCCGCCCGACGACCTTCGGCGAGCCCATGCACGTGAGGGGGCCCGGCTGTCACTACTACGCGGTGGATCACAGTCCGTCCTACCTCTGGAACTCCGCCACCTGGGAAATCAGCGAGGCGCTCCTTCCCTACCTGCGCAAGGTCATGAGCGGCCCTACGGTATGGGACACCGACGCCACAGTCGAAAAGGCCATCGAGATTCGCGACGGCGTGGTCCAGAACCCGAAAATTCTCTCCTTCCAGCACCGGTCAGCCACCTACCCCCACGCCCCCGAGATCCCGGCGACTCCGCTGACTTCAGAGATCAGCACTTCGGGACACCCGCCCACCCCCACGACCCGACCACCGCTGCCCGGCACCGCCATGAGCCAGCCAAATTCTGGAGGTAGTGCCTCGTGCTGATTGCTCAGCGTCCGTCGTTGGCCGAAGAGGTCGTCGAGGAGTTCCGGTCCCGGTTCGTGATCGAGCCGCTGGAGCCGGGCTTCGGTTACACCCTCGGCAACTCGCTCCGCCGTACGCTCCTGTCCTCGATTCCGGGTGCGGCGGTCACGTCGGTCCGTATTGATGGTGTCCTGCACGAGTTCACGACTGTGCCGGGCGTCAAGGACGACGTCACCGACCTCATCCTGAACATCAAGCAGCTGGTCGTCTCCTCGGAGCACGACGAGCCGGTCGTGATGTACCT
>NZ_JBEYBS010000034.1:0-30011 GCF_040632375.1 Streptomyces sp. NPDC019396
CGGCCGCGCCGGACACCGCCTCCTCCGCCAACGCATCCTGCTCAGCTGACAACCGCACCCGAGCGATCACCAGCTACGAAAATCTTGTAAGAGCCCGGAGATTCGTGGAATCGGCCACGGGCCGCAGTGCAGGTCCGCTGTCGGTGCTGCCCGACGCGGCGAATGCCGGCGAGGCGCCAACGGCAAGAATGGCGGCAAGGATCGTGCCGACTGCTGTCTTCCGAACTGAACGATTCATGTGGATTCCCTTCATGGGCGACGCCGAGGCGTTCCTCGGGCGTACAGTTCCGCTGTCAAAGTGCAACGGCGGTTCTTGACCGACTGCCAACTGCCTTGCTCAGCCGCTGGCGGAAGTGGCGGACTGGCGGCCCTCGACAGTGGCGGACAGCGGAACGGTCCGACGCTTTCTGCTCGTTAACTCCGGTGATCCGCTGGATGTCCTCACCCAAGTCGTCTTCCGTCCGGCTCGGTGAGCGAGCCTCCGGACGGAGGGTGGCCGGTCGGATCGTGCATGGGGCGGCGTGCGGCGCCTGATCGTGCCGGTAGCAGGAGGCACTTACGGCCGCTCCGGTCCGTCATCGAAACGCGGGGCATCCAACTGCCTCCTCCTCGATGCCGCGCGGCTGTGCAACAAGTGCGGGTGTCACACCGCGGCTTCGACGGTTCTTCATGCAGCGGCCGTGACCCCGAGCAGAGCTTCCTCCCGTGGCAGTATTCCGAGCCGGTTGCACATCATGTGCGCCTGATGGAATATCAGGTGCCCGGCGCTGTAGGGCACCTGGCTGGCTGAGGCCTTCTCCAGGTATCCGGCCAGGATCTGCGTCCACCCCTCTGCGCGGGCGCGTATGCCTGGGTCGAGGCCCATCGCGACGGCCTTGGCGCCGATTCCCCTGCCATCCGCCTCTGCGGCGGCACGCAGATGGCCACGGAGTGTTTCCGCCTGACGGCCGGCGTCATGCGTCCACCAGGCGAGGTGCCGTTCCCAGAACTGGGCGGTGTCAATGCTCTCGTCGTGCGCCTTCAACGCGGCGGCGGAGGCGCGCAGTAGCAGTACACCAAGGGCCGGTCGGTCCGGGTGGCGTGGCAGGTGGCCTGCCCACAGGGCGATCTCGCTGGAGTACTGGAATACCTCTTCGGCGAGCTCGACGCCGGCCTGGCCGCCATACTTGCTCTCCTCCGCTTCGTAGAGCGCGACTTCGGCTCCGGAATGGCGTCCGCTGAACGGCCGGAGTTCGAGTGGCACCAGGGACCCCCTGTGTGGGGCGGGCTCCCGGGCGAGCATGGTGAGTTCGCGTTCGAGCTCGGGCAGGCGCCGGTGGAGCCGGTCGACGGTGCCCCGTGGTCCGCGGACCCGCAGTCGGAGGTGGGGGCCCTTCCAGTCGGTGTACTGGATGAAGAACCACCGGTCGACGCCGTGGTCCACCGCTGACTCGACTAGCGGTGGCAGGCACCGGGTGACCGCCGGATCCAGATGGTCGAGCCCACCGGGGTAGAGGCGCACGTACCACCAGTCGGGTTCAAGGAAAGGATTGTTCACGGTGCTGCCTTCGTGCTCTGGGCTTCCGTCTCGCCACTACGGCAGCCCTCCGGTGCGGGACGTTCCCAGCGGAAGTGTGAGACGTGCTCGGCCGCCCTGTGCCGGCCGCCGCTGTCACGCAGCCAGTAGGCGGTGCGGTCAGGACACGCTTCGGAGAGCCGGACGGCTTTCGCGCCCTTGGCCCTCCCGACGTGGTGTGCCGCTGCCCAGACAGCATGCGGGCTGCGGAAGGAGAGCCAGAGGGGCTTCCCCTGGGAGGAGACCGCCACGGGCGGCCAGGACGACGCCTCGACGGACAGGAACACTTCGTCCGGCAGCCCGTGGCCGACGCGCCACTCGTGCACACGCCGGAAGAACGCCGACGGCGCCTCCCCCTTGGCGGGCGCAGGCAGCACGTCCGGAGCGAACCGCCAGGTACGACGTCCGAGCACCAGGCGCTGGTGGGTCTTTCGCGGGATCACTTCGATGTCCTCACCGGCGGGCGGCGGAGGAGTATCGACGGGGTTCGTCGTGCAGCACAGGCGTGATCCGTTGACCCAGGGGTCCGCGAGGCACAGCAGGAGGCGTGCGACGCCGGGGACCAGATGCTGCGGTACGACCCCCAGATAGACGGGGGCGACAGCCATGCCCGCCGGGTCCGTGAACTCCAGTGTGTCCGTGACAGGGCAGTGCCTCATGGCTGTGGCCGCTTCCCCGCGGGGGGCTTCGTTCGCGTGGGACGGCTCGCCCGGCCAGTGGATCGGCGGGAGGACACCCTCGGCCGCGTGGTGCATCCCGTTGACGTCGCCGGACAACGTGACCTGGTGCGGCGCCGCATGCGGGAACAGGTCGGCGATCCATACCCGTAGCTGGTGCGTGAGTCCGGCCTTCTCGGGCGCCAGGCGGTCCAGTCCGTGGCGGAATCGTGCCAGCAGCCCGCCGATCCCCGAGTTGTACTGGTTCACCACGACCAGGTGGTCGCCCCGGCGGACGTCCTCAGCGGAGCCCGCCGCAATCTGGTACAAGACCGCAGTCGTGGGGGGCGCGCTGCCGGCGGACACGGGGAGCCATGCCCGATCGGTGGGACGTCCTGATTCGGCGTGGTCCTTCTGCAGGGCACGGTAGAGATTGCCGTCGAAGCCCGGGGCCGAAGCGACCGCCCACAGGAACGCGAACATGTCCGGGCAGTGTCCTCCGGGGCCGTACCGGGCCACGAACTCGTCCCGCAGCCAGTCGTAGAGGTGCGAACGGAAGATGTAGGGGCGGATGATCCGGCCCAGTTCGGCCAGGTCTTCCTGGATCGGCCCGGCGGGCAGGTCCAGCGGGACGTCAGAAACGGCGTCCTCGTACACGGCGTAGCGCACGGAGGGCCGCGGGTCGTCGTCCGGGAAAGAGCGGATCTGGTCTGCCAGCGCGTCCAGGGTGCGGGCACGCTCGGCGCCGGACAGCAGGTGCAGGCCGGCCGCCTCCTCATCCAGCCGATCCAGCAGCGCGCCGGTTCGATGGGCGACCGGGTCGACAAGGCCTTCGAGGCTTTGGGCGAGGGAGCGCAGAGGGCGTTGCTCCGTCGGGGACCAGGGCAGGACGAGGCGAAGCAGGCCGGTGTCGAGCAGCCTCAGGAAGCCCCCGAACGCGTCGTCGCCGCTGATGCGCGCAAGGGCCTCGGCGATCGACATGCGGGGCCAGGAGGCGAGCTCGCCGATCAGCCTGCCGTAACGGGTGGCGTCGGTGAGGAAGTCCGTGCGCCAAGCGGCGTCGCCGGGTCCTCCGTGGGTGGGCGTCAGCAGGTAAAGGCGGCCTTCCACGTGGCGCGTCGACCGGTTCGGTTCCACATAGAGGGCATCGGCGAAACGCTCGTCCCGCGCCAGCGCGTCCAACCAGGCATGGACATGCTGTTGGTCGACATAGCTGTGACCCGTTCCGTCCGCGTCCTGGCCTCCGAGGGCGAGGGCCGTCAGCCGGGAGAAGGGGCTGGTCTTCACCGCTGCGCGGGAGACGTAGCCGAGCACCGACCGGGCCGCCTTGCTGTGCGGTTCAAGCGGCTTGGACGTCAGATGGTTCAGCAGCTGGGGGCTGGCCTGGGCGAGACCCTGAGCGAAGACGCGCTCGGACAGGACGCACCGAAGGCGCTCGGTGGCCTTGGCGGTCTCCTCCTCGTAGAGGGCGTCGGTCTGTGCCCTCAGAGTGGTGAGCTCGCTCATGCCGTCGAGCCACTGGGCCAGTGCACGGCCTGCTGTGTCGTCCAGTCGTTCGCTCAGGCTGCGGACGACGTCCTGTGGCAGCTGTGCCGGTCGGCTGTTGTGCACGCGGCGACGCAGGTCGAGGGCGGCACGGCGCAGGCGGGGGTCGTGCTCGAGCGCGGGAACGGCGGCGTGCAGGGCATCGCTCAGGGGGCCGGCTTGTCGGGCGAGCCGCTGAGCGCATGCGGTCTCCCGGCGCAGGGATTCCGTGGTGCGGGGCAGGGCGAGGTCCAGTGCTTCCACGGGGAGCTGGTTGACGCGGTGCACCGTGGAGGGTGAGATGACGGGGCTCGGGGTGGCAAGAGCTGAGGTAGGAATGGTGTGTGGGGTGAGTGTCCGCGGCGCGGGCGGCGGCAGAGTCATCCGATCAGCCCTCCGATGAGGTGCCACCACCACGTCAGGATCACCCCGGCCATGAACACTCCGTAGAGCGCGCACAGGATGCCGAAGGCGCAGTAGCCGACTCGCTTGGGCTTGCTGCTCACGAGCAGGTGGCTCGGTAGGGGTGCCCTGGTGATCAGGTGGACGAGGAACGCGAAGGACCGGCCACGCAGGTTGACAGAGCCCATGGCGGATTCCAGGGCGTGGTACCCGTCCGAGGGGAGCAGCGGGTTGAGGTTCACGATCATGAGCAGCACCTGCAACTGCAGGAGGGCGCCAGCCACGTCATGCGCGGGCCCAGTGGTGTTGAGCAGGACCAGGCCGTTGATCCCCGCCCAGATGGCATCGCTCATGGGGCCAGCGAGGGCGATGAGCGCCCGGGGCGCCCGGCCCTTCACCCGATAGGCGTCCGTGCGGTCCACGTACGCCACGGGCATGACGTAGAGCATGAGGGTGATGCCGGCTTCCCGGACCGGTACCCGCAGGGACTGGCACACCAGGGCGTGGGCCAGCTCGTGGACGGTGATCTGCAGGATGAGCAGGAGTGCCGCGAGCCCCGACCAGGCCGTGTACTCGGGCAAGCTGCGGGTGGCCAGGGCGTATCCGGCCGTAGCCAGTCCCACGCACGTGAGCAGGATCCACATGCCTACCACCACGGGCACGGGCAGCTTCTGGAGCACGTTGGTTACGGGTTCGAGCAGTACGTGTACGGAACGGGTCAGCGCCTTGCGTGGCATCTTCTGCCGCAGCGAGTACTTCAGGACCTGTTCCCGGCGTGTCTCTCTCTGCGGGGCGAGGGTGAGCACGCCGGCTTGTCGGATCTCGGTCAGGAAGCGCACGACGGCGGTTTCGACGCGCTCCAGGTCGGCGGACGACGCGGCCGCCACTCGCCTGACGATGTCCCGGGCGGTGGACTCGCCGTCGAAGAGGGACAGAATGACCGTGCCGGCCTTGGACACGGCGACGTACTTGCCGGTGTCGGAGTCGAAGAGCAGAGGACGCCCGTCCAGGCCGTCCGTGAGTTCGATGGTATCCCTGAGAGTCAGCGGCTCGGTGTCGAGCCATGCGGTGTCCCGCCCGCTCACCTCCCCGGTCACCGGTTCGCTGCTGCGGGGCGAGGCTCCCTGTTGGGGCTCGGCCTCGGCAGGTGATCGCATGCGGGGCCTCCTGACGGGATAATGCTGGGGCCGCTGCCCGGCCGGCACTCTGAGCCAGTGCCGGCCGGGCAGCGCGTTTTCATCCTGGAATCAGCGGATCGGTGATCAGCCGGCCGAGGAGGCGGAGCTGGCGGTGCCGAAGCAGGCCGCCGGGCAGCTGGCCGAAGCCGCGGTGCCGAAGGAGGCGGCGGTGCCCAGCAGGGCGCTGTCGCCGAGCGTTTCGACCGTCATGTCCTCGACGGACAGGTCGATGATCATCGCGTCCTGGAGTTCGGTCGCGTTCATGATGGTGTCCCTTTCATTTGATGGATGTCGGCCGCATCACCGATGAGGCCGTGGTCTTCATCAGCCCGACGAGGAGGCGCTGCCGCCGGTTGAGGCAGTGGAGGCCGGGCAGGTGGCGCTGCCGAACGTGCCGATCGAGCCCCACGTTCCGAGCAGGGCCGCGTTGTCGAGGACCTCGGCGGTCAGCTCGCTGGTGATGTCCTCGGCGAACAAGTCGAGGTTCGTGGTCTCTCCCACGGGATGTCCTTTCGTGAAGGGGTGTCTGAGACGACGGGTCAGCCCTGGGAGCTGGCCGTCCCGCTGGTGGCGACGGTGGAACCGAGCAGGCAACCGAAGGTGCCGACGGTGGCGACCGATGCCAGCGAGGAGTCGGTGGGCAGCGCGTCGACCGTAAGGGAGGTGGTGTCCTCGGCGAACAGGTCGATGATGAGCTCGGTCTCGTGGGGCATGACGCCCTCCATTCATGTGTGGTGTTTGATCGGTGGCCGCCCGGAACGGGAGCCATCGCATGACCGCACCGTGGTGGGGGTGCGGAGTCTGGTGTCGTGCGCCTTGGGGTATCAGGCGTCACTCGTCGGCCGGGTGGCCGCAGGCGAATGCGAGGAGCTGGGCGCTGCGGTACCCGTCGACCGGCACAAGCGGTGTGAGGGCGGACGAGAGGAAGCCCGCGAAGATGCTTCCCACGAGTCCGCGGTCCAGGGCGGTGAGCCAGGCAGTGTGGGCCGCGGCCCCGGCGCGGGTGAGCAAAAGCCGGTGGCCGTGTTCGCCGTGGCGGTCCAGGGAGGCCGCCAGGGGACCGCACACCATGACGATCGCGGGTGCGTGCGCGAACTCCAGCTGGAGAACCAGTTCCTCGGCCGCGTCGCCGGCGGGGAGGTCGGCCAGCCGGACGAATTCGCTGCGGGCCGACGAGTACAGGTAGATCCCCGCAGGCAGTCCGGTCACGTGCCGTGCGGCGACGAGGAATTCGAGTTCGGCCCCCGCGTCGTGGTCGGGCCAGGCGTCCCGGTCGAAGGAGGCGGCGCGGTCGACAACGGCCGCAAGCTCCTCGACGGCGATGGGCGTCGGAGCGTAGGTGCGCGTGGACGCGCGACGCCGCAGCAGGGACTCCAGGGGCTCTTCGCTCGCGGGTGCTGCCTCGGCGGCGACTCGGTCGGGGTGCTCGTCGGCCGCCGCCCTGAGCCTCCCGCCCAGTTCGGCGGCCGGTTCGACGAGGGCCGTACGCAGAGCCTCCGCATCGAGCCGCGAACGCAGCTGAAGCTGCCGCATGAGGCCGTTGTGGTCGAGAAGCGCGGGGAGCGGTGACATCGTCTGCAAGGTCAGTCCTCGTCTCTGGTGGAGGGACGGAGTTCCAGCACGCCGGTGACGGGCTCTGCATCAAGGTCGAGGTCGAAGGCCGTGGCCAGCGTCGTGTCGTCCCACCGGTCCAGCGGCCGGGCCCGCAGGCCGAAGGACCGGGACACGTGAGCGAGCTGTGCGACGGCCACACCGGCATCGAGGTGCACGATGCGCCACGCGAAGGTGGAGTACTTCGACGCCACACGAGCCAGGGAGCCGGTGAGGACGAGCGTCACCGCCGCGTCGTTGCCTGGCAGCCGCGCCAGGTCCACGGCGTCGGGCAGGCGTGCCAGCCGGTGGGCAGCCGAGTCGTAGCCCCAGACGCCGGCGGGGACTCCCTCGACGTCCCTGACCACGACGTGCGCGGTGACGGAGCCCAGGTTGCCTCCGGTGGGCGCCCAGCGGGGGACGCTG
The DNA here is from genome assembly GCF_040632375.1 of Streptomyces sp. NPDC019396. Classification (NCBI taxonomy): domain Bacteria; kingdom Bacillati; phylum Actinomycetota; class Actinomycetes; order Kitasatosporales; family Streptomycetaceae; genus Streptomyces; species Streptomyces sp. NPDC019396. Next base: position 7,332 of record NZ_JBEYBS010000034.1, read on the forward strand.
GGCCCCGGCCTCGGGTCCTCACGCCGTCCGGCGGCGAGCAGCAGAAGGGATGCCAGCTCCGAGAGACCGACGCGTCCGGGGACCAGGGCCCCCGTCGGCTCCAGGGGCGCCTGGGGGTGGATCCCCGCCCGGGGCAGTTCGATCGTAAGGGCGCTGGGCCACCGCTTGCTCTCGTGCTGGAGGGCGATGTTGCCGGGCTTGTAGTGCATCTGGTGGTCGCGCGGATTGAGCAGCTTCCTGGGCGGAAAGGCGACCGACGTCTCAAAGGCGAGAGCGAGCGGCACATCCGCGGCGGTGAGCGTGGACCGGGAGTCCGTACATTCCGGCACGGGAGCCGTGACGTACATGTCCTGGCGCCAGGAATCCAGGTCAGTCCGCACCATGCCGCGCAGCACGGACACCGATCCGACCCGGCTCGCGATGGCCGTCACCTGAGCGGCGACCAGGGCTGTGGCCATGCTGCGCACGGCAGTGTCGTCGGCTGCGGAATCCCTACTCGTAGCCGGACTCTGCGCGCTGCGCTGACGGTCGGCGTCGTCGAAGGAGACAGTGAACTCGGGGTCGATGTAGGGGCCGATGTCCAGAGTTCCGCCGTCGAGGTGCACGGGAAGCAGCGGGACGCCACGGGAGGCACACCATCGGGCTGCCTCACCCAGGTCGGTCCGGCCGTCCTCATCGATGGCGACGACGAGGTCCGGAGTGCCTTCGGCCACACCTGACACCAGTTCGACCTGAGCGAATCCGTTGTGCAGCAGACTCTCCCGGAGCCCGGCGCCGACGTCGCCTCCGGCCACGACGACGACGTGTGTACTGCTCAGCCGTCGCATCGCCTCGGCTGCGCTGCGGTTGACGCGGGTGGAGTCCAGGCTGCGCGACCAGAACTCCGCCGCGGGGCCGTCTGCCGCGCTCTCGTCGACAGGGTCGGCGCCCTCCTCCAGAAGCCCGCAGGTGTAGAGCAGGGCGACGACCTGTTCCACGTGCTGAACGGGCACGTTCGCCTGCTCCGCCACCCCCGGCACGTCCCTCGTGCCGTCGAGAAGGGGCAGTACCCGCGGGATCAGCTCGCGGGTCGCGGCACCCCTCAGGATCTGCCGGGCGGGGCCGCCTTCGAGGAGGATCCCGTCGGCGAAGGGCACGACCACCAGACCGCGGCACAGGGCCGGGCGGACCGGGGCGTTGAACTGAGGGTCCTGCGCCACCGCGCGGCGCATCTCTTCAGCTGATATCAGCTTGTTGTCGGCCAAGGCACTACCTCACTGGCGAGCGGACTTCGACGGCGCGGCCTGCGGCCCGCCCTGGGGAGTGGGCGCCGCCCCGTCGTCGAGGGGGATCAGCAGGGGTGTCAGATCCCGGGCGAGGCTCGCCCAGGTGGAATCGGCCTGCTCGGCCGGGGGACGGCGGCACCGGTCGCACGCGTGGACACCGACGACGCGCCCGCCGGAGAGGTGCTGTTCCAGCACCTGCCAGTGGCGAACGGTTCCGGCGAAGCGCTCGCCGTCCCCGGACTCGACGCGCCGCAGCAGGTCCAGGGCCATACCGGCGGCCATGTCCACGTGGTGAGGCAGGAAGCCCCCCGGGCCCGAATCCGGAGCGGCGTCGTAGTGCGCGTGCAGCGCCGCGGTGTGCGCCGCGTCCCGTTCGTGCTGGGCCCGTCGCTTGAGGAAGCAGCGGTAGCAGGCTCCGGCACCAGGCACGACCAGCGGTCCCACGCGCAGCCGGGGATGCTCGGCGACGACGGGAAACCACGGGGTGCCCCAGTCGGCGGACCGTGCGTCAAGTGTTTCGGCGAGCTTCGGTGTCTCCCGCCAGGAGGCAAGGATGCGCAGGTCCGCGTCGGGCCAGCCTGCGGAGACCTCCATCGAGCCGGTCCGGTACGAGGAGATCGCGAGGTCGCTGTGTTCACGATGCAGCCGGTCGGCGACGGCCGTACCGAACTCACCGACGGCGAGTACGTGGACCTTGGTCATTGACTTCCCATTCATGAACATGGCCAGGTTCAGTGGCTCATCAGGCGAAGGGCTGGGGGTGCGGGTTGATGTCCGCCTCGCCGCGCACGGGGTGACCCATACGGGCCGGAGCTTCGTACAGCCGCGGGTGCGCCAGATAGCGGGCGCGGTGGGTGAACGACAGAGGCATCAACTGCGGGACGATGACGCGCACGACACGGAACCCGACGTCACGCGCCTCGTCCGTCGTACATTCCACGGCAACCACGTCGCAGCCGGCGTCCTTCAACCGCTGCACCAGCAGGGCCAGGTCCCGGCCGCTGTCGCCCGTGGTGAGGGCTGCCAGCTCGCTGAAGGGACGGCGGGCGTCGCCTTCGAGGAGGAAGTCGAAGTCCGCTCGCCGCTCCGGGCGGCCCATGTACGCGGCGCCGTGGAAGACGTGCAGGAAGTCGTCCACCGACGCGGGCATCTCGCGGGGCACCTGCATGGCGATGCGCGAGGACGCCGACTCACGGATGATCTTGGCGACGCTGTCGACGGGGTCCAGGCTGGTGTTGCACATGACCATCTGGCCCAGCACCTCGTTGTGCGGCGAGAGGTCGACCGAGTACACCGTCGGAATGCCAAGGTCCGTGGTGGCGTCGAAGAAGACGGTCTCCACAAGACTGTTGCGCGACTTCTGAAGGAAGGGCGCGAGGTTCTCCGGCACCACGTCGAAGTCGATCCGCGGCAGGGCAAGCCGTTGGTACCACGTCAGAGCGATGGCATCCCGCTCCACCACCTCGCACACGGCGTTCACCAGAGCCTGCGCGAGATCGGTGTGCGTGGCGCAGCCCGTCGAGATCGGGTTCGCGTAGCGCTCTCCGCTCGAAAGCGGGGGAATGTGCATCCACACTCCCACCGCGGGTACCCACTGGGGCGTTCGACGGGTGAGGGACCAGCCGCGTACCCAGCGCATCGGCGCTTTGGTGTCGACGTCGACTGTCAGGGCCTTGGGATGGGCCAGCTCCGCCGGGGAGCATCGGGGCAGTGTGGTCAGGTCCAGGGCCTCGTCGCCGAGCTCGTCCGCCGTCGCCCAGATCACGTTCTCCGGCTGGACCACGGAGGTGGCGTAGCGCTCCAGTGCTTCGGCCACGCTGAGCCTGGCTGCCCGCTCGGGATCAACCGCGCCTCCGGCACCGTCCATCTCGCCGCGGGCGCTGCGGCCACGCGTCGACTCGGCGATGTTGCCACTGACTTGGGCGAGGTCGCCCAACGAAGCGGAGAAGATCGGGAATCGGGGATCCCCGGCGTGGTTGGGCAGGCGGTGCGTCCGCTCCACCAGACCGTAGGGGCCCACCAGGTCGTCGAGGTCGGTGAGCTTGCCGAGGTCGGCCTGCAGCGCGGGTGCGTTCATCGGTCTTCTCCCTGGTCCCATCGGAACAGGCGGGCGGCGAGCCCGCCGAGTACTGCCGTCGCGGCTACGAGGACCAACCAGTCGACGGTGAGGCTGTGCACGGCGGAGGCCTCGTTGAGGTCGTGGTTGAGCGCGTCCACCAGGTAGGTCGTGGGCAGCGCCTCGGAGACGGTCGTGAGTGCGGACGGCAGCATGCTCAGGGGTAGGAAGAGCCCGCTCAAGAAGAGCACTACCGGCATCAGGAGGCCGAGGAGGCCGTTGGCCACCTCTGCGTTGCGCAGCCGGGCCGCGATCAGGTAGCCGAACGCGAAGAGCATGAAGGCGCCGAGCATGCCTGTTGTCATCAGCCGCAGCGTGTCCGCGAGTGGCACGAAGTCCATGGCAACGGCCACCGTCCCCAGGGCTACGAGCTGGACGACGACGAGGGCGAGCCGGACCGGTGCCTGGGCGAGTACGAACGTCAGCCGACTCAGCGGAGTGGTCCCGAGCAGCCGGAGCGTGCCGCGCGTCCTCAGCGCGATCAACGGCGTGGCGGTGCCGAAGAAGGCCGTCGACATCAGTGACATGAGTAGACCTGTGGGCAGTGCTGCCTTGAGCGGATCGAAGGGAGCTCCGCCATCAGGTGTGCGAAAGTCCATGCGGGCTTCGTCAACGCCGTTGTCGGCGAGGGCGGAACGGATCCCACTCAGCACACCGAACCTGGACGGCTCGATGACGACCGAGGCCTCCCGTCCCTCGACTCGCACGATCGCGTCGTAACCGGCCAGGTCACCGGCCGCGGGAGGCTCCGCCTTCTTCCACGGTTCCGCGTGGAATCCGTCGACTTTCCCGAGCGCTTCGACGGCAGCCTTCTGGTCCGGCGAGGGCGCTACGGCGATCTGGTAGGACCCTCCGGCGGTCAGCACGCCCAGTCCCAGGAACATGGCGAGGAAGAGCAACGGGAAGAGCACCGTGAAGAAGGCGGTCTTGCCATCGCGGAACAGTTCCCGCGCGTTGGTCTTGACCATCTCGCGGAACACCGAGGACGACCTGCTCATCCGTTTCCCTCCTTCCCTGTGCCGGCCGCCTCTTCGGGGCGGGAGTTCTCCGATGCGAGGCTCCGGAACACCGCTTCGAGCCCGCCCCGGCTGATGTCGAGACCCACGGCGGCCAACTGCTCGTCTGCCGCCACGCGGCGCAGCGTCACATCCGGGTCGGACGTCTGCAGCTGGACGGTGCGGTGGCCGGCGGCCACCGCACCGACGTCGACCGCGGTCACTCCCGGCAGGGAACGAAGCGCTCCGAGGTCTGTCTGCGCCGGGGTCGTGAAGGTCACGGTGCTGGAGGAGGCCAGGGCTGACACCAGCCGCGCGGGTGTGTCGCAGGCGGCGATGCGGCCGCCCACGAGCACAGCGACGCGATCGCACAGCTCTGTGGCCTCGTTCATGTCGTGGGTGGTGAGCAGGACGGTGCCGCCGGCCTCTCGCTGCTTCCGGATGACGTCCCACAGGTGTTCCTTGGCCTGCGGATCGAGTCCGGCGGCAGGCTCGTCCAGTACGAGGAAGCGCGGCCGGCCGATCACCGTGACGGCCAGGAGCAGCCGGCGAGCCTGGCCACCCGACAGAGCCTTGACGCGCTGGTACGCCTCGCTCAGAAGACCCACGCGTTCCAGGACGTCGTCGATGTCGTCATGTTCCCCGTAGAAGGAGGCCCAAAGGGTGACCGTCTCCCGGACCGTCAGCTGCGGAAACAGTGCCGCCTCCTGGGGCTGCACCGCCATGACGCGCCGCAGTTCAGGCGCTGAGGGTGCGTGCCCCAGAACTTCCACTGAGCCCGCAGTCGGGCGACGTAGACCGGTCAGGCACTCCAAAAGGGTGGTTTTACCCGCTCCATTCGGCCCGAGCAGTCCAAACACTTCCCCATTGCGCACGTCGAAGGTCACTGAATCCAGCGCTCTTCGACTTCCGTAACTCTTGGAGAGTTTATCGAGGACTGCGACCCTGTCATGGCCAATTACGGATTCCATGTACTCTCTGATTCTTCAACAAGAGACGTATCCTGCTTCTTGCTGGACGGGCCGAAAACCCGAGGGCATGCCGATCTCAGCGCACACCCTGGCGCAACGCACCCATTTCCGGAGCTACTCACCAATGCCTGAAACAGCGCCGGGCCGGGCGAGGGCATGGCAGGGCAAGGTGTGACGAAACGTCAGGCAACAGCGCACGTCAACGCGTATGACGCTGACTGTTGAGCTCAGGGATGAAGGCCGGACGATGTGCGGCGAGGCACTTCTCGCCCATCGCTTCAGCGGCGACGCCTATCCGATGTGAGATACCGTCAGGACAGGACGCGCGGTGAATACTCGCGGTGCAGAGTGCGCAGCAGGGCGCACGTCATAGTGGTAGTCCACTGTTGTAATTCCCCCGTGTTGCGTTCGGTGGACCTGCAGGCCCACTCAGGAGCGCGTTGGTCTTCGCGCTTCTGCATACATCTTGCACCCCGAAGGTGATCATGCGCAAGCGATCTTTCGCCGCCATGACAGAAACTTTCGGTCATGGCGCGTCCGGAACGCCCTCATAGCGCTCAAGCGCTCCATCTCGGCGCAAGCGCTGTCAACACCACGGCGAGAAAGCCTGTCGGTGCAAGCCGCACGCATCCGGACTCCTCAGACAAAGCAACAATTTTCCCTTCCGGCAGCCAGCCTTCCCGGAATCCGTCCACGAGATCGAGCAACCGGGTGGTGGTGGCAGGCCACTCGCCGCACCGGAGATCCCAGGATGGCCACCGGCGCGCTTCGGGCGCCGGTCACGTGGGGGGCGGCTCGCCGGCGGAAGAAGCCCCCCGGGAGCGCAGGATCTGTCCGGGGTTCCGCTGTCGAGTCTTTCGGTGATGCCCTGCCTACGGATGCCCGGGCGGCCGGCGCGATCACCCTGCTGTTCGGCCCGTCCACCGAGCGTGTCCGCCATCTGACGCCTGAGCACCTCAAGTTCGGCGACGAGCACACCCACCTGGTCCTGGGCCCACCCCGTCCTGCTGCCGCCACGGCTCGCCGGACTCCTTCGACATCTCGCCGAACAGCCCCAACTGCGGCCACAGCTCTCGCGAGTCCGCTCAGGGGCCTCGGTGGCTCTTCCCGGGAATGGTCCCGGGCAAGCCGATCTCGACGCACGGCATGACCCAGAAGCTGGGTCGCCATGGCATCCCGGTCCGCACCGCCCGCAACGCGGCGCTGGCCGCCCTCGCTCCTGATCTCCCCAGCCCGACCCTCGCTGACGTGACCGGGATGCACCGCCATACCGCGCTCCGCTGGGTCGCCTACGCCCGACGTGACTGGGCCGAGTATCTCGCTGCCCGGGCCGAGGCATTGAAGGAACCGTCTGGTGGCGATCGCCGATGAGGGGCACGATTCGTGCTGCGGCTGGCCAATCGATAAGGTGCCAGGTCACGACCGCACCCGTTCGATCCACGGGCCGGTCAGGGTTCTGCCGCAGTTCGTGGCACCTCCACGGTTGCCGTGCGTGACCTCTGCCTGCCCGGGCCCTGGGACACGGGGGCGATCTTCACGGCGGGGCAGTCGGGCCCCGGCCGGCGGGTCAGGAGGAACAAGTGGCACAGATCATCGCCGAGGTCTCACGGACGTTCAACGAGTTTCTGCTCTTGCCCAACCGGACCCGGACCGACTGCTCGCCCGCGACGGTCGAGCTGCGCACGCCCCTGGTGCGGCACATCGTGGGCGAGCCGTCGGCGATCGAGCTGCACTCCCCGTTCACGTCCGCGATCATGCAGGCTGTCAGCACACCGGAACTCGCGATCGCGCTCGCTCGCAACGGCGGTCTGAGCTTCCTGCACCACAACCAGTCGATCCAGGACCAGGTCGCAGCGGTCTGCCATGTGAAGAACTTCAAGGCCGGATTCGTCACCAGCGATACGAACGTCCGGCCTGACGACAGCCTGGGTCTCCTGGTCGACATCATGCGCCGCACAGGTCACAGCACCGCCGCGGTCACCCACGACGGGACCGCCACCGGACGCCTGTTCGGCCTGGTGACCTCCCGCGACTTCCACCCGCAACGCCACGACCTGACTGAACCGGTCAGCGGGCGGATGACCGCCATCGCCGACTTGCCCCATGCAGGGCCTGACACCACGCTTTCCGAAGCCAACGCCCGGCTGTGGGACGAACGGCTGGACTGCCTCCCACTGCTGGACAGCGAGGGCAACCTGCAGTATCTGGTGTTCCGATCCGACTACACGGACAACAAGCGATTCCCGAACCAGGTCGTGGACGCCGCCAAGCGCCTGCGCGTGGGCGCGGGCGTCAACACCCATGACTACCAGGAGCGCATCCCGGCCCTGGTGGAGGCGGGCGCGGACGCGCTGTGCTTCGACTCGTCCGACGGCTACAGCGACTGGCAAGCACAGGCCCTGACCTGGGTGAAGAAGCACTATCCCGAGATCCCGGTCGGCGGCGGCAACGTGGTCGACGGCGAGGCGTTCACCTTCCTCGCCGAGGCGGGGGCGGACTTCGTCAAGATCGGCGTGGGCGGCGGCAGCATCTGCATCACTCGCGACCAGAAGGGAATCGGCCGCGGCCAGGCCAGTGCTGTGCTGGATGTTGCGGCGGCACGGGATGCCTTTCGCGAGCGCACCGGCGAGTATGTGCCGATCTGTTCCGACGGCGGGCTGGTGCACGACTACCACGTGGCTCTGGCGCTGGCGATGGGGGCGGACTTCGTCATGATGGGGCGTTACTTCGCGCGATTCGACCAGGCGGACGGCGCGAAGCTGCCCACCCGTGACGGCTTCGTGAAGGAGTACTGGGGTGAGGGCTCGAACCGTGCCCGCAACTGGCAGCGCTACGGTCAGGGCGGTCAGGGGCTGGTCTTCGAGGAAGGCGTGGACGGCTACGTCCCCTACGCGGGCGACCTCAACGAAGGGCTCGCCCTGACCATCGCCAAGCTCAAGACCACGATGGTCTCCTGCGGTTCTGCCACCCTGCCAGAGTTCCAGTCCACGGCCCGGCTGACCCTCGTTTCAGACCAGAGCTTCCAGGAGAGCCACGCCAACGTCACCCTGCGAGACACCCCGGCGACGGTCTCCTGACAAGCTGCCGAGGTCCATCGAGGACTGCTGGTGGGGGGAATAGTGCACGGTCGGAAGAACCCCCCTCCCGCCAGTGTTCCGGACCATGGTGTTGTCGCGGAGCAGTAATGCGATGTCCCGCTCCCAGAGGGTGCCGCCGGCCGCCACGTTGATCGTGAGGTGACGGATGTGTGGCTGGGCGGAGGAGAGGATCAGCCGCGGGTCGCGGGTCCTCAACCGCGTCGGAGTGACTGTGGTCATGTGCAATTCGTCCTACACGTCGGTGCGATGGACTTGCCTGACCGTCTCGGCCGTCGACCTGTCCAGGGGCGTGGCGGCCGACGGAGCTGTGGGGCCCGCCTGCTGCCCAAGCCGCCGCATGGCAGCGGGCGGGGACCTGTGAGTGCTGCCGCGGTGGGCAGACCATGTGGACGCGAATCACGCAGCCGGGGCCGGATGCGGAGTGGATCTCGCGTGTGTCGTAGCTTCGGCCCGGGCGGATGTCCTGCTGGCACTTCGCGCAGATCACGACGGGTCACGAAGATTCTCGTAGTGGTCGCACAACGACAGCACCGACAGTGCGACCTTCCGCGCGTGCCGACGAGCACCCTCCGGACCAGTCCCCGGAGGCGTTGTCACCCGCAGGCACGCCCCGTCCACAGCGACCTGAGCCACCTTCGCCGACGAGTCACCAAGCGGGGCGCGGCGGATGAGGGCCTGTACCTCCGGGGCCATCAGGTTCACGAACCCGCGCATCGCGGGGATCAGCGCGGTGCCGTCCTCGTCAGCGAGGACCTTACGTGCGACGTCCCGCATCGTGGCGAGGTCGGGTGGCGCGGACACAGCATCTGAACTCGTCGTGACCTTCATGTCACTGACGGTAAGAGTAGGTGGGGGGTAGGAAGGGGAGAGTCTCTCCCCCCTTGTTCAGGGGCAGGGTTCCTCCCTCTACACGGGTACACCGAGCTCCTGCGCCAGATGCTGCGCGTCCTCGCGGACCATGCGCGGCCCGGTCTTCACCAGCTCAGGCAGGGCCATGCGGGTATGGATGTTGTACTGAATCGTCTCCGGCGATTCGCGGAACGCCTTCTGGAGCAAGGCCACCGAGGCAACGCCTTCGTCTTGCATACCGTGCGCCCGGGCAGTCTCGATCAGGTGGTAACTGCGGCGGGTCGCTGACGGGATCGTGTCCAGATCGAGCGCCTCCGCGACCTCCAGCGCCTTCCCGGGCTGCATCAGGTCGTTGTGCATGGTCAGCGCGTAGCCGTCCACGATGCCCTGCCCGAACACGAGCCAAGGGTGGGCGTAGTCCCGGCCCAGCCGCCCCGAGGCGTCGTTGGCCTTGTCCCAGTACCGCCACGCATCACCGGCCCGTCCGGTCTTCGCGAAGGAGAGGGCCACGGCCAGCTGCAACAGTCCCCACCGGGCGAGGTCTTCCGGATCGTCCTGGCGCAGCAGCGCGGCCGCCTGCTTCGCCAAGTCGACGCGTGCCTCTGTCGCCTCGTTGGCGTCCCTGTACACGTGGTTCATGTCCCAGGCTGCCGCAGCGATCGCGCGCGGGCTGTCGGCGTCCTGAGCCGCTGTCATGGCCCGGTCGCCGGTGAGAACGACCAGCTCCGGTGCGGGCTGGAAGCTGAGGAAGAGCTGCGCGAGGTGGTAGGTCTGCCCCTGCGCGACGAGAACACGGCGGCGGTCGGCGCCCTGCAGCGTGCGCCCGGAGTGTTCGGTGTCGGCGAGGAGGTCCGGCAGCAGGGTCGCGATGCGGGACCGGTGATCACCCTTGGATCGGGACTCGTCCTTCTGCTCGGCGACGGGGCTACTGCGTGGGGTAACGGCAGTAGTGGACGGCAACGCCAGCGGAAGGATCGTGCACAAACTTGTGGGTCGTTTCCGTCCTTGGAGGGGGAGGGGTTTCGCGAGCCTGTGGGAGGCGTGACGGAGGAGATCGATGGCCGGGCGCTGGAGGCGGAGCCGGACAGGTGCCTACACCGTCGCAGGTCCGCGGGACTGGCCCGGCACTCGTGTGGCGCGACGACCTGAGGGGGGACGACGGCGCGCTCGATGTTCGGGCCTTGCCGGCAAGAGCAGGGCTTCGAGATTCGCCTGAGCCGAACGCGGCGTACCCGGATGCGCCCGCCACCGCTTCGCGGGATGTCGGTTCCCGTGGACGGCAAAAGACAATGGCAAGGAGAGCGCTCTCCTTGCCACTCTCAACTTATAGCGCGCTGGGGGGCTTGCCGCAAGGCCCGGGTCACGGCGCAGAATCGTCGGCCGATGCCGCAACCTGCGGAGATGGGGGCACGGCGTGCGTGTGTTGTTGTCGATGTACGGGGGCGCGGTGACGTCGAGCCAGGAGTGGGACCGGCAGTTGCAGCGGTGTGTGCTCGGCGCGGAGGGGCGGGGGGTGCGCGCCGCCCGGTCGGTCGACTCGTCAGAGGGGCGGCGACCAGCGATGAGGGTGTGCGTGACAGGAGGTTCGACAGGGTGGGAGGCACCGGTGATTCGATCGGCCACCGCAGTGCGACGGAACTCGGCCGGCTCGGAGGTGTCGCAGTGATGCAGCAGTACGTGTGCGATCTTCAAGAGGTCGACGAGACGCAGGTCGCGGTGGTCGGCGGCAAGGCAGCGCACCTGGGCGGGCTGTCGCGGATCGAAGGCATCCGCGTGCCGGGTGGCTTCTGCGTGACGACGGACGCCTTCCGGCGGATCACGGCGCAAGCGCCGTCGATCGACGAGCGGCTCGAGCGGTTGTCGCGTGTGAACCCGGACGACCGCGAGGCGGTCCGCACACTCAGCGCGGAGATCCGTCGGGCCATCGAAGGGATCGCCGTCCCGGCCGATCTCGCGGCGGCGATCACGCGTGCGCTCGCCCGGCACGGCGAGCAAGTCGCCTACGCCGTCCGCTCCAGCGCGACGGCGGAGGACCTGCCGACGGCCTCCTTCGCCGGCCAGCAGGACACGTACCTGAACGTCATGGGGCCGACGGCGGTCCTCCGGCACATCAGCCGATGCTGGGCCTCGCTGTTCACCGAGCGGGCCGTGACCTACCGCCGGCGGAACGGCATCGACCACCGTGCGGTCCGCATGGCCGTGGTCGTGCAGCGGATGGTCTTCCCGCATGCGGCCGGCGTCCTGTTCACGGCCGACCCCGTCACGGGCAACCGGAAGGTCGCCACCGTGGACGCCGGCTTCGGTCTCGGCGAGGCCCTGGTCTCCGGCCTGGTGAACCCGGACGTCTTCAAGGTGCGGCACGGCGAAGTCGTCTCCAGGGCGATCGCCGTCAAACAGCGCGCCGTTCACGCCCTGCCCGCCGGCGGTACGCAGGAAGTGGCGCTCGACTCGCAAAAGCAGGAGCAGCCGGCGCTGACGGATGCACAGGCCGTGCGGCTCGTGCAGCTCGGGCGGCGGATCGAAGCGCACTTCGGCCGTCCGCAGGACATCGAATGGTGCCTGGTCGACGATGGCTTCCAGATCGTTCAGAGCCGGCCGATCACGACGCTGTTCCCCATCCCCGAGACCGGCGACCAGGAGAACCACGTCTACGTCTCCGTTGGTCACGGGCAGATGATGACTGACCCCATGAAGCCCCTGGGGCTCTCCATGTGGCAGCTGACGGCCATGGTGCCGATGCACGAGGCCGGCGGGAGGCTGTTCGTCGACGTCACCCGGCGCCTGGCCTCGCCCGCGAGCCGCGCAGGCCTCCTGGACGCCATTGGGAGGGGCGATCCGCTGACCAGGGACGCTCTGGAGACCGTCATCGAACGCGACGACTTCGTCCCGTCGCTCCCGGACGCGGGCCCCGGCGGGCCACCGGCCGAAGGTGCCTCCGCCCCCATCGAGACCGATCCGGCCATCGTCACCGAGCTGATCGAGCGCAGCCAGGTGTCCATCGCCGCCCTGGAGCGCGACATCCGGACGAAGACCGGACCGGCGCTCTTCGACTTCCTGCTGGAGGCCTTCGAGGAGCACAAGCGAGTGCTCGGCGATCCGCTGAGCATGCAGGCGATCACGGCGGGGATGGAGGCCACGTGGTGGCTCAACGACAAGCTGCAGGAGTGGCTCGGCGAGAAGAACGCGGCTGACACGCTGACGCTGTCCGCCCCCGACAACGTCACGTCGGAGATGGGACTGGCGCTGCTCGACGTCGCGGACGTGATCCGTCCGCGGCCAGAGGTGGTGGCGTTCCTGCAGGGCGTCGAGGACGACGGTTTCCTGGACGAGCTGTCCAAGCTCGCGGGCGGGACCGAAGCACGCGATGCCATCGAGGCCTACCTCGACCGGTACGGCATGCGCTGCGTCGGCGAGATCGACATCACGAGGCCACGTTGGCGCGAGCGCCCCACGACGCTCGTGCCCGTGATCCTCGACAACGTCAGGAACTTCGAGCCGGGCGCCGCCGAGCGGCGCTTCGAGCAAGGCCGGCGGACGGCGCAGGAGAAGGAACAGGACGTGCTGTCACGCCTGCGGGCCCTGCCGGACGGGGACCGGAAGGCCGACGAGGCCAAGCGGATGATCGACCGGGTCAGAACCTTCATCGGATACCGGGAGTACCCGAAGTACGGGATCGTCAGCCGCTACTTCGTCTACAAGCAGGCCCTGCTGGAGGAGGCCGAGCGCCTCGTGCAGGCCGGCGTGCTTGCCGAGAAGGAGGACGCCTTCTACCTCACGTTCCAGGAACTCCACGACGTCGTGCGCTCGAACCGGGTGGATGACCAGCTCATCCAGCAGCGCAAGGACGCGTTCCGGTCCTACCACGCGCTCACACCACCCCGGGTGCTGACCTCGGACGGTGAGGCCCTCACCGGGGCGTACCGGCGCGACGACGTGCCAGCCGGCGCCCTGATCGGCCTGGCGGTGTCCGCAGGGACCGTCGAGGGAAGGGCCCGCGTCATCCTGGACATGGCGGACGCCGACCTCGAAGCGGGCGACATCCTGGTCACGCCCTTCACGGACCCCAGCTGGTCGCCACTGTTCGTCGGCATCGCGGGCCTGGTGACGGAGGTGGGCGGCCTGATGACCCATGGCGCCGTGATCGCCCGGGAGTACGGCCTGCCTGCCGTCGTGGGTGTGGAGCGGGCCACCCGGCTGATCCGGGACGGGCAGCGGATCCGCGTGCACGGAACCGATGGGTACGTCGAGATCCTGGCTTGACCGATCACACCGAGAAGCCCCATCCATAGCTTCAGCCAAACAAAGCGAGAATGCCAAGTAGTTGATGACCACCCCGTGACGTCGCCCGCAACACGCACACGACTCGTGCTCTCTTCAGCGGTAGGAACCTCCAGAAAGTGGAGTAATGCTCACTTCCTGGGCCCCTTGCTGTCGGCGCACCGATCTAGCCGTAGCGTTCCATGGCTGAGAGTTGGGAAGATATAGCCGAACCGACCATCTGCGTAGGCCGCTTCCACTAGCGACGCTCGTCTGAGAACTCCTCAGCAGTCAGCAACCATTCCACTGAGCGGGTACCGAGTCTCCCGACTCGTGCGCTCTCGCCAGCCGCCCCGGATCATGAATGGGAACCTTCCGGCGAAGTCATCCACCGAAGTACCATCCCGCCAGGCAGCCAGTATCTAAATCAGATCATCAGTGGCGCCCTCAGGCCCATGTGAATCCCTGCCCCTGGATTGCCACGTAGAAGGTCCTGCTTTGGCTACCGAGCTGAATAGAGGCCCTTCCGCGACTCGAATCCAGCTCAGCCGCGGCGTCAACTACTGCCGTCAACGTACGCAACAGCCCCGCCAAGGATTGATCCCTGGCGGGGCTGCTTTTGGCTCACCCGGCAATTCAGGCCAGATCCATCTATTGAACCGGCCAAGTATCGAGCCACCTGCCAAAATTCCCAGGACCGTAAGCCGGTAGCGGAATTGTGCTAGACAGTCGAGACGCGCAACCGATCGAGGAGATTAACCCCTGATTCTTCGAGACGCTCCTCCAGCGCTTCAGTCCCGACCTCTCTCGCAAACTTCGCCTCTTCGGTAGAGATCGGGATTAGCCAAAGGTAGGTGATTTCCTTTCCCTCCGCCATGCAGATGGCCGTCCTCCGATCCAGACTATATGGCCAGGACACAAGAAGATGACGATTTTCGGAACCCTCCACCCACGGCCTCCCAATATCTATCACGGATCCGTGCCGCAAGCGATGTTGCGGGAAACTGTGATAGTGGGCGACCATCGCGAGAGTCTCAACATGACGCGGTGACTCAGTGGGCGACATGATGAAGAATTCCCGCATCGACTCATCGTCGACACCGAAAGCGCCAGTCGACAGATAGATGTAGGAATCGCCTGGCCCAAGAGGTGAGACCCTGTGAACTGCGAAACCTGGCAGCACTTCCTCAATCGGGCCGAGCGCCCATCGGAACTCGTCGTGATGACGATCAGGCCAGCTGGCTTCCAGGTGGCGCTGCAGCGCCTCGTGTACCACTTCCGAGTGTCCCATTACCTCATCCCAAACGCCTTGGCGATGTTTCTGGATATTCTCGCCATGACCGCACCTTGACTCCTTTGACATCTAAGGCAGGCCGCGCCATTGATTCCGACTTGCGCATATGCGCGCCGCTGGGCGTGGCCTCCGCAAGGGCGAACTCCTCGGCCTTCAGTGGGACGACGTCGACCTCAGTGCCGGCACTGCCAACATCCGCCGCGCCCTCCAGCGGACCCAGGTCGGCGGACTGACCACCCTGCCCACCAAAACCCGCGCATCCGAACGGCGCATCGCTCTCCCCAGCGAGGGCATCCACTCGTTGGAAGAACACCGTGAAGCTCGGGAAGTGGAACGTCAGGCGGCAGCTGAAGGCTGGGATCACAGCGGACTCGTCTTCACCACGCCGGCGGGAGGGCCGATCGATCCCGCGAACCTCAATCGCGGCTTCCGTGCCCTCCTCGATCGGGCCGGGCTCCGCCGCATCCGCTTCCACGACCTACGGCACTCCACCGCCACCCTGCTCCTGGAGCAAGGCGTCGAACTCGTCGTGATCAAAGAGCTCTCGGCCACGCTCACATCGGCGTCACCGCCACCGTCTACGCCCATGTCAGGCTCCGGCTCCAGCGGGACGCCATCGACCTGCTGGGCCGCACCCTCCGGCGCTCCGACGAGACCACCGGTCAGCCTGACGATCCTGCCGAGCCGCCACCGTGCGCAGCACCCATCCGCTGACGTTGCCGTCAACTACTGCCGTCAGGCAATCCGGCACATGCCAGAGGCCCCACCGGAAGATCGACCGGTGGGACCTCTGGCGTACCTGCTCTAGTGCAACACTTTAGCCCTGAC
Organism: Streptomyces sp. NPDC019396; assembly: GCF_040632375.1. Taxonomy (NCBI): domain Bacteria; kingdom Bacillati; phylum Actinomycetota; class Actinomycetes; order Kitasatosporales; family Streptomycetaceae; genus Streptomyces; species Streptomyces sp. NPDC019396. The sequence continues at coordinate 23,005 of NZ_JBEYBS010000034.1, forward strand.
TATTGCCTATGCCTCTGGCAACCTGGATTGGCGGTCGAACTACTGGCAGAGCTGAGCCTTCTTGACTAGCCGCAGCGACCAGGCTGCGCCACACTGAAGATTCCGAATTTCTCCAACAATTCGGAGAGAAGCGTGGTTTCCACTAGAGTGCCTTCGAAGCCAGACTGCTTGAGTTCATCCGACAATCTCTTCGCTTCTTGAATTGACGTACCGAAGGCTGCTCGAAAGGACTTCAGTAGTACTCCCCCGTGCGCTGTGGCGTCGATGAGTCTCAGGCAATGGGGTCCATGCTGCTCCAGGATCGCGTTCCGCACTCTTGACGGTGCCCAACCATCATCTGAGTCGTGCGAGATTCCGCACGTGTTGCAATCCCACTCGACTTCCCAGCTGAGGCGCCCGTTGTTGGTGGATTGAACCAGCCACTCCGTGCCGACCCCGCCGCACTCGCGGCACGGTCCGGGTAGCCGGGCTGCCTGTTCTGTCATTACCATCCCCTGATCGACATGTAGCGGTTGACGATTCCGTAAAATCGTTCCGATGTCCCGGAGCCGTCGCGTGGATGATGGTTGGTCAGACCGCGTGCGAACCAGCGATGGTGCAGTTCTTCGTGGATCACCGTAGTGCGAAGGAGTGCCCGACTCGCAAACCGCTTGTATCCAACTTGCGTTCCTACGTTAGGCATCGCCATGCCGGAGTTGACCCCGTAGCTGTAAACGGGGCGGTGGGTGAGATTGAGGTCCGGGAAGTCTTCGCTGATGATGGCATCAATGGCGCGATTTCTGGATGCCGTCGTCTTTCCGGTGGCGTTACTGAGCTCTTCGCTGCTCTTCCAAACGTTGCCGCTTCCCTGTTCTTCGGCGGAACCGCAGTTGTGGACCAGGACCGGAGTGGCCCCCGCCAGCACATAGTACGTGTGGATGTCCGCAACGGTCAGGTTGTGGACACGTGCCGTCTGGGTCCAGCGCTGGATGGACTTGATCTGGACGAGTGTCCCGGAGCTGGTCCGGAGCCACTGGCCTGCCTGGAGGTTGGTCGCCTTGACCCACTTCCGCAAGGAAGGAACCCAGAACGGATGCCCATCAGTTGCGGTGATGCTGTTGGTAGTTTCGGTCGGCTTTCTGTCGCCTTCCTCCACAATGGTGATCTTCACCAGGTGCTTCAGGCCTTCGCCCAGGATCTCGGCGGTAACCGTTTTACTCGATGATTTGCCAGTTTCCGGGTCGGTGGCCAGAACCTCATCGCCCATACGGACGTCTTCTATGGCTCTGTAGGTGCCATCGGCCATCAGCACAGCAGTTCCAGGGAGGAAGCTGTTTTTGTTGTTTTTGCAGAGGCCGGCAGCCTTTTTCGCCACAACGGCGAGTGCAACGTCGAACGCGAGCTTGCCCGCGCCTTGGTCCGACCTTCCGTTGGCGAAGTCGCTAGAGACCTCCACTGCTCTTTCCGTGATGCCGGCGCCTGGGTTGAGGAGTGGTCCAAAGGAGTATTCCAGATACTCCTGGCACCTGCCGTTGCCGGAAATGCAGCTGGTCATGCTGGTGAAGTGATTTTTACCTGTATCAATGAAGCCGTTTCCGAAGTTCTTCGCCGCATCGACAAACGCGTTGCCGAAGCCCGAGAACCAGTCGCCCACGGTGCTTCCACTGCTGTCCGTGGGTGCGGTCCCGCCGGTTTCACCGGTACCGGATCCGCCTTGGTGGCCACCGTCGGGCTTGGGCTGCGGGGGGCGGCCGCCGTCTACGTACCTGAATCCGGCGTTGCAGTCGTCGCACCACGTGCCCGTCGGGTCGCTGGACGTGACCGGGGTGTTGTTGGCGTAGGCGTAGCCGTTCAGAGACTGGTGCTGGTCGAGGGCCAGGATCGGGTCGACGCTGATGAACTGGCCGATGGCCGGGTCGTATTCGCGGGCGCCGATGTGGGTGAGGCCCGTGGTCGCGTCGGCCGGTTTGCCGAGGAAGGCCTTGTCGTCCGGCCAGGACTTCGGGGTGGTGCCCCGGGGGGAGCCGAACGGGGTGGTGTAGCGCTTGGTCACCGCGAAGGTGGTGGCATCGATAGCGAGGCTGGAGGTGCCGTGGTGGTCGCCGGCGAGGAAGGTCAGCTGGGTTGCGGTGGTGCCCTTGGTTCCGGTGCGCAGGGCGATGGTCTGGCCCGCCGCCGTGTAGTAGCGGGCACCGGTAAGGGCCTTGGTCGTGCCCTTCGTGGTGAGACGGGCCTCGGTGCCTCCGGGGAGGTAGAGGACCGTGTCGCCGTCACCCGTCGTGTTGCGGCGGATGAGCAGCTCACCGCTCGCGTCGTAGAGGTAGCCAGTGCCGGTGGCCGGCTTGCTGCCCGCGGCGGGTTCCTTCGTCGAGGCGAGCTCGCCCTCGCTGTTCCAGGTCAGGGTCTGCTGGGCCTGGGTGCCGGGACGCTTGGTGGTGTTACCGGAGCTGTCGTAGGTGTAGGTTGCCGCTCTCGCCCCCGTGGTCGAAGTCAGGGGATGTGGCTGATCCTCGGCGGTGCCGTAGGCGTACGTGGTGGTGCTGTCGCCCGATGACGTGTGCTGGGTCTCGGTCCTGCGCTGGCCGGAATCCGTGTAGGTGTAGCTGCTCCAGTAGGGCGCCGCGCCGGAGAGGTTGGCCGTGGTGCGGCCGTCGGCGCCGCAGTTGCGGAGCTTGGGGGTCCAGGCCTCGGTCAGGCGGCGGTGGCCGTCGTACCGGAAGCACTGGTAGTCGGGCTTCGTTGTGCTGCCCAGGGTGGCGGTGTCGAAGATCGAGGTGACGTTTCCGGCGTCATCCTGGTTGATCTTGAGATCTTGCAGCGTGTAGCTGTGGACGGTGTCGGCGACGTAGGAGCGGGTGAGCCGCCGGGTCCCCTGTTCGTACTCGAAGGAGAGGTAGGCCTTCGAGCCTGTGCTGTTCTTGCCCAGGGTGAGCTGTCCTAGGTCGCCGAGTTGGGAGTACTGGGCTGCCTGGAGGTACTGGCTGGTGCCTTGTGACGTGAGCTGCTGGCCGGTCGCGTTGTAGGTGTTTCCGACGGTTTCGGTGGGCAGCCCGGCCACGGCCGGGTGGCTCGTCTGACCGATGGTGCCGTCGAGGTTGTAGTCGGTGGAGAAGGAGAGCGTCTGCGGGACCCCGGCGGTGACGAGGGTGTCGCTCGCGAGCAGGATCAGCTGGCTTCCGGTTGGCTGGTAAAGCGCGTCGTAGCTCGTGACCTTCTGGGTGTAGGCCTTGCTGGTTGTCTGGCCGACGCCGTTCTCATAGCGGACGGCGGTGTCCTGCTGGCCCTTGGCAAGTGTGTCGAAGGTCCACGCGGCGAGCTTGGTGGCATCGGTCTTGGTGCCGTCCCACAAACCCGTCTTGCGTCCGAGGACGTCGTATTCGGAGAGCAGCTTCTTGCCGCGGGAATCGGTGTTGACGATGACCTGGTCGAGCTCGTTGTACGTCGTCGTGGACGTGCCCTTGTCGGGATCGTCGGAGCTGACCGCACGACCGAACAGGTCGTACGTGTAGGACCACTTGGCCTTGTCCGCGCCTTCGACGGTCTTCTGCTGGCCGGCCGGCGTGTATGTGTAGTCGGTGGCCGTGTAGTTGCTGCCGGTCGGTGCGGTGCTGCCGTACTCGCGGCGCTGGGTCACCTGACCGCGCGCGTTGGTGATCTGGGCGGTGGCCTGGCCGCCGGCAGGTGCGGTGGTGGTCACCGTGTCGCCGGTGTAGGCGGTGTCAACGGTCCACTGGAGGACGCCCGTGATCTTGGTTTCCGCCTTGATGGCGCGGGCGGCGCCGTCGTAGGTGGTGTCGACCTGCATCGGGGCCTGAGCGCCGTTGGTCGCGACGAGGTTGCCGGTCGGACCGCTCTGCTGGTCCCAGACATCGGACTGGGCCGAAACGGCGAGTCCGCGCTCGTCGTAGAGGGTCTCGGCGATCAGCCGCCCGCCGATCGGCGAGGGTGTCTGGACCTGCCGTGGGCGCAGAAATGAGCAGACGCTCGCGATCCGTCAAGTGATCGCGATCACGTGTGGCCGCAAAGGTCGCAGCTCAGAGGCGAAGCTGGATCTCGCACCAGCGGGCGGCGGGCAGTGTGACGAAGAGGGATCAGGTCTCGGCCGGCGCCGGCAATCGACTTCGAGTGTGGCTGGTGCAGGCCAGGCCTGCCGACGCGAGTGCTGACTCTCTGCACCATCACGGGAGGGGCACATGAACGCGGGGCCGGTCGGGAGCGTGACCGGACCTTTGTCGGTCAGGTCCACTGGCCGCTCCAAGGCCGGCAGGATCTCGCGTAGTTGAGCCCTGAGGCGGTTGATCCGCCGGGTGCGGTCGAAGACGAGGTCCAGGCGCCGGCTGGTCGAGATGCGCGAGTCGACGCGATCTCGCCATCGGACCTGAGCAGACGCAGGTCCCGCGCCCGGACAAGCGGGCCGTGCATGCGCCCGCCCCCGTGCTGGTCGCGGGGGCGGGCGCTGGGGCTGCCTGTGTCAGCCGAAGCAGTTCGGGACGGGGTTGGTGCTGCCGTCGCAGTTGGTGGGCACGTTGTCGATGATCCTGACCTTGCCGTTCGTGACGACCGTGCCGTCGTTGTGGACGCCGCCGGCGGGTTCGTCGGAGATGTTGCCCTTCACCTTCGAGTCGGTGAGGGTGACGAGGCTGTTGACGCCGACGAAGACGCCGCCGCCGTTGGAGCCGTTGCCGGGAGCCTGGTTGCCGGCGATCTTCGAGTCGCGGATCGCCACCCCCAGCTCGTCGTCGTCCAATTCGACGGAGATACCGCCGCCGCTGCTGTTGGTGGCGGTGTTGTCGAGGATCCTGCTGTCCTCGATCACGGCTGATGCCGTGAGGTTGAGGCCGCCGCCACCCCCGTCGGTGGCGGTGTTGTCCTTGACGGTGCTGTCCCGCACGAAGAGCGAGCCGTACTGGTTGTAGATGCCGCCGCCGTAGTAGCCGAGGTTGTGGGTGAGGGCGCTCTTCTCCACCTCGGTCACGCCCCCGTAGTTGTTCAGGGCGCCGCCGTAGTAACCGTAGTTGTAGGAGAGGTAGCTCTCACTGATCTTCGTCGTGCCGTATTCGTTGACGATGGCCGCGTAACCGTCGGAGATGTTGCCGGTGACCTTGGTTCTGCTGATCTCGGCCTTGCCGTAGTAGCTGGACACGGCGGCACCCTCGTGGCCGAAGTTCGTGTGCAGGGTGCTGTCGCGGATGGCGGTGATGCCCTCGTTGTAGACACCGCCGCCCTCGTAGCTGCTGACATCGCTGACGGTGTTGTCCTCCAGGGTGACCTTTTCGAGGTCGACCCGACCCGCGGGTCTCACGTTGATGGCGCCACCATTGTCATCGGCGGCCTTGCCGCGGGTGATGGTGAGGTTGCGGAGTTTCAGGTCGCCGCCGGACTGGACCTCGAAGATCCGGAAGTCGTCGGCGTTCGCGGCGCGCGTGATGGTCGCGCCGTTGCCGATGATCGTGATCGGCTGGGTCACGGTGGGCAGGCCGTTGCCGTCCGTATTGGCGGTGAGCGTATAGGTGCAGTCCTTCGCCAACTCCAGGTGGCCGGGACCGGTGACCTCGTTCGCACGCACGATCGCCGAGATCAGGTCGTCCGGATCGCACTCCACGGACCTGGCCTTGTCGCGATTCCCCTCGTGCGAAACGCGGCCGCGGTCGTCGTCGTGGCCGTGCTTCCTCGCTCTGCCGTGGTGATCGGAATCTTGGCCCTTGCCCTTGTCGCCCCTGGCGCCGGAGTCCCGCCCCTTGCCGCCGTGGGTCGCCTTGTCCTGGGAACTCGACTGGTCGTCGTCCCTGGACGCGGAGGCCGGCTTCGCTTCCGCGGAGTCCGCGTACGCGGCCGTGCCGCCTCCGCCGACCATCGTGGCGAATCCGGCCGCCGCGAGAACGGCGACCTGCCAGTGACGGCTCAGTGTCGTGGTTTTCGCACGGGACGCCGTGTCCGTGCCGCTGTCCTGTGATCCAGACATCGACGGTGCTCTCCTTCTGTGTGACAAGCCGTCACGCCCCATGGTTGGGAGGGGTGAACGTGGGGGCATCGAATCACAGAGAAAGGTATAAATAAGACAATAAGTCTGGAGTGGGTGTGTCGAGTCCCGAGTGGGGTGTGTCGGTGCTGAGGGCGTAGCTCCCGGCCCACAGGACGGCGAGCCCGCGTCGCGGCCGGGGCCGGTATGCCGGGAGCTCCATCCGGCCGAGATGACCGGTGACCGCGGCATGTCCCAGAGGGGAGCCAGGGGTCGCACGGCCGGCCGGCAGGGTCGACCGCTCATTCGGCAAGCTCCCGTGGCCGGGGACGGTGCTCACGGCTCGCAGGCCGTTCTGTCACAGGTCCGTACCGGGCCGCTCCCGGAGCGGGTGGCGGAAAGCGCAGGTCGGAGCAGTCTCTTGGGGAGCGCTTTGCCTCACTGACAGGTGGTGCACAGAGCGGGCCCAAGAACGTCCTAAGCGCGGTTGGTTGAGTCCCGGCGTCAGGTTCCTCCTCGAACTGTGGAGCTGTCTCCCATGAAGCGTGCACGTCTCGTACCCGCCGTCGCCCTGCTGGCGCTGTCCCCGCTGCTGCTGACCGCCTGCGGCTCGGACGACTCCTCGTCCACGAAGGGCGGCACCTCGTCGTCGTCCCCGGGCGGTGAGGGCTCGGGGAATCAGGGCAACCAGAGCTGTCAGCCGCCGTCGGGGATGCCGTCCGGTATGCCCTCCGGGATGCCGACCGCGGTTCCCAGCGGCGCCCCCACTGATGTGCCTTCCGGTATGCCGACCGGCGCCCCGCCGTCGGGCATGCCGAGCGGCGCTCCCTCGGGCATGCCGCCCGGCGGCCCCGGCGGAGGCTGTGGCGCCCCGGGTGGCGGACAGCCCGGGCAGGGGCAGCAGGGGCAGGCGCCGCAGGGTCAGCAGGGACAGGGCCAGCAGGGCTGAGTCTCGGTCGCCCCGCGGGAGCGGGGGGGGGGGGGGGGGGGGCCACAACTATCAAGGCCCCCCACCACAACACACAACCCCGGCGTGAAAACCACACCCCACCGACCCCCGCAACAGCAA
>NZ_JBEYBS010000034.1:30021-48790 GCF_040632375.1 Streptomyces sp. NPDC019396
GGCTGAGGCTCGGCCGCCCGGGGGGCGCCGGGGCCCGGGGGGTCGCCACACGGTGTGGCGACCCCCCGTCCACGCGCTCGGTCCGTGGTTCTCCCGACCGGCGGGAAGGCCGCGGTATCGCATCGCGGACCCTCGCCCCCATCTGCGAATATGTCCTGCCGTTGGTGGCTGCCCATGGGCAGTCTTCCCGGTCAGCGCGGGGCTGCCCGGGGGAGGGGGGACGTATCTGTGGAGGCGAACGATGAGGCACGCAGACAGGTCTACGGGCTGATCTCCCGGAATCCCGGGTGGTCGCTCGAGGAGGTCGCGGCGCAGGTGCGCTGCTCACGTGCCGAAGCCGAGCAACTGTGCGACGAGCTCAGCGTCCTGGGGCTGCTGACGCCGGCGTCCGACTCGCTCAGCGGCTATCTGACCGTGGCTCCGGAAGCGGCTCTGACCAGGTTGTTCTCGGCGGAGGAGCGGCAGACCGCCGCCCATACCCAGCTGGTGTCCAGGATCCGGGAGTCGATCTCGACGCTGGCGCGTGACTACCACCTGCTGTCGGAGGAGCGGCGCGAGTCGGTCGAGGTGCAGATCCTGCCGAACCCGGCCCTGGTGAACGCCTTCCTGGAGGACGCGGGCAGCACGGCCCGCGACCGTATGCGGTCGATGCACCCAGGTGGGCCGCCGCCCGAGGAGCTGATCGACGACATGCTGCTGCGGGACAAGGAGATGGAGAGCCGCGGAGTCCGGGTCGAGGCGCTCTATCTGCGCCGGACCGCGGAGGTTCCCTACATGGCCGGGTATCTGGCGGACGCTGTGCGCCCGGGCAGGGAGGCCCGTACGGCCGACTATCTGCCGCTGCGCATGCTCCTGTTCGACGACGACGTGGCGGTGCTGCCCGTCGACCCGGAGGACAGCGGGCAAGGGGCCCTCGTGGTCCATGGGCAGGCGCTCGTCCGTTCGTTGCACGCGCTGTACGACTACTGCTGGCACAGTGCCACGCCCTCGCACCACCCCGCGCAGGCGGCCCAGGCGGTCGATCTGATGCTGGACGGCCAGGAGCTCGTCATCGTGCGCATGCTCGCGGACGGGGTCAAGGACGAGGTGATCGCCCGTCGGCTGGGCATCTCGTCGCGCACGCTCAGCAGGTCCATCTCCGGGCTGATGGAGCGGCTGGGCGCGCAGACGCGTTTCCAGACGGCGTTGCGTATCGCCGAGTCGGGGCTGCTGAACTGACGGCTTGCGGGGTCCCGTTGGAGGCGGGTCACCGGACCACAGGGTTCCGGTGACCCGCCTCTTTGTGTTTGCGCTGGTGGGGCTGGGCGGCCTGACCTCCCCTTTGCCTCCAGTCTCACATCGTGAGACGTCGGGGAGGGTTGGCACGTGTCCGCCATGTCAGGTCGACGCCGCTCCAATCCCTTGATCAGGTACGGCGGCGGCGAGCAGCATGAACATGCGAGCCCGGCCGGGCGGCAGCCGCCCAGAGGCCGAAGCGATCACCTCGCACCTTTTCATCGACATCACGGGGGATATCCATGTCTGCGATCACGCGCGCCTGCATCTGTGCCGCCTCGCTCGCCCTTGCCCTGGCCTGTGCCGGGCCGGTCCTCGGGGCGGATGCAGCGACCGCTGCCCACAGCCGGGCCCTGGACTCCCTCACCACGGCGCCCTCGGTCCAGCAGAGCGACAACGGCTGGTGGTAGGGGGCCCCGTGCCGAGGTGCCGTCCCGCCCCCATGTCCGCCCGTCCCTCCCAGGAGCACCAGATGGATGTCATCGCCGCCGCGCCAACCGAAGGTCCGGGCACGGCCGTCACCGACCGTACGCGCAGTCTCTCCCGCACCGTCGACGTCGCGGTCGTCGGTATCGGATACGCCGGTCTTCCGCTGGCCGTGGCCGCCGCGACAGCCGGCTACCGCACCCGCGGACTCGACCTCAGCGACTTCCTGGTGGCGCAGGTCAACATCGGCCGGCCGCCCGTCGACACGGTGACCGGCGCCGAACTCGACGCGGTCGTCGGGCTGCTGGACGCAACGACCGACCCCGCGTTCCTGCGTGGCTGCTCGATCGTCGCGCTGTGCGTGCCCACACCCGTGGACGCCCACGGTGTGCCGGACCTGGACCCCCTGCTGACCGCAGCGCGTACGGTCCGCCACCACCTCTCACCCGGCCAGCTGATCGTCGTCGAGTCGACCACCTACCCCGGCACCACCGAGGGCGTGGTCCGCGACATCCTGGAGGAGTCCGGCATGGTCGCGGGCCGGGACTTCGGCCTCGCGTTCTCCCCGGAACGGGTCGACCCCGGCAACACGCGGTTCGGCTTTCACAACACCCCCAAGGTCGTCGGGGGCCTGACCGCCGAATGCGCCGCCCGGGCCGCCGAGTTCTACGGGAGGCTGACGCAACGGGTGCACGTCACCCGCTCCCCCCGCGAGGCCGAGGCGGCCAAGATCCTGGAGAACACCTACCGCCAGGTGAACCTCGCGCTGATCAACGAGTTCGCGCAGATCTGCCACCGCCTCGACGTCGACGTATGGGACACCATCGAGGCCGCCGCCACCAAGCCGTTCGGCTTCACGCCCTTCCGCCCCGGCGCGGGGGTCGGCGGCCACTGCATTCCCGTCGATCCGCTGTACCTGGTGCATCGCGCGACCCAGGCGGGTGTGCCCTTCCGCATGGCCGAACAGGCCCAGCGCATCAACGACTCGATGCCCGTGTGGGTCGCCTCCCGCGCCAGGGAGCTGCTGACCCGCGACGGCATCCCGATGCGCGGGGCGCGGATCCTGCTCCTCGGCGTCACCTACAAACCGGATATCGCGGACACCCGCCACTCTCCCGCGGAGCCGCTCGCGGCCGAACTGCTGGGCGCCGGAGCCGAGGTCGCCTTCCACGATCCGTACGTGGAGTCCTTCTCCGTACGCGGCCGTCAGCTCGCCCCGACCCGTGATCTGCGGGCCGCCCTCGCCGCGGCCGACCTGACCATCGTCGTCCAGCACCACAGCGTGTACCGCGAGGAACTGCTAGCGGAGGCACGGCTGGTCCTCGACCCCAGCGGTCCCGGCACCACCAAGGCCACCACCGCGAAGCCCACGATCACCAAGCCCGCAACCGCCAAGCCCGCCACCGCCACGAAGGGCCGACAGGCATGACGGCCCTCCACCCCACCGCCGCACCCATGACCACCTCACGTCTTCCCGCCGTGGCCGCGCTCGTACACGCCCGCGTCGCCACCGCACCCACCGCCGTCGCCCTGCGCACCCCCCGGTCCACCGTGACCTACGCGGAGCTGTGGGAGCGCGCGTCCGGCACCGCCCACGAGCTCGACCGGGCGGGCGTGCGCCCGGGGGACATCGTCGCCATACGGCTGCCGGCCGGGCCGGACGCGATCACCGCCATGCTCGGCACCTGGCTGGCAGGAGCCGCGTTCCTGCCCATCGACACCGCGACCCCCGACGAGCGCCGCGGCTACCTGCTGCGGCACTCCGGTGCCGTCGCCACGATCGATGCCGGGACCGGCATCACCCTGCACGGCACCGCTTCCGCTTCCGGCGGTGGGCGACGCCCGGAAGCGCCGGCACCGGTCGCGGACACGGAGGTCCCCGCCGGCGACGCGGAAGCCCCCGGCTGTGACGCGGAAGCCCCCGCCTATGTCGTCTACACCTCCGGCTCCACCGGCACCCCCAAGGGCGTCCTGATCGGGCACGAGCAGCTCGCCGGGCATGTCACCGCCGCGAGAGCTCTTTTCGAACTGTCCTCGGACGACACCGTGCTGCAGTTCGCGAGCATCGGATTCGACGTCGCCCAGGAGGAGATCTGGCCCACCCTGGCGGCGGGGGGCACGCTCGCCTTCCACGGCGGCGGCGTTCCCGACACCGGGGCGCTGGCCTCCGTCGCCGAGCAGCTGGACGTCACCGTGCTCCAACTGCCCACCGCGTACTGGAGGATGGTCTGCGCCGAGCTCGACGGTGCGACCGGCCCGTCCTTCGCGGGTGTACGCACCGTCGTCATCGGCAGTGAGAACGCCACCTCGGACGACGCCAGGACCCACCGGCGCACCCCCCTCAGGCACACCACCCTGGTCAACGGCTACGGGCCGACCGAGACCGTGATCACGGCCAGCGCCCTCGTGCTACCCCCGCACGCACCCGTACCCGGCACGGCCGGACTTCCCATCGGCGGCCCGGTCGGAGAGCGCCTGCTCCACGTACTGGACGACAACCGGAAGCCGGTCGCCGCGGGTGAGAGCGGCGAACTGTGGATCGGCGGACCGCTGCTCGCCGCCGGATACCTCCATGACAGGGCGCGTACCGGGGAACGCTTCGCAGCAGACCCCTTCGCCGCCGATCCCGCCGCGCGGATGTACCGGACCGGTGACATCGTGCTCCGCCACCCGGGCGGCGACCTCGAGTTCCTGGGCCGGGCCGACAACCAGGTCAAGGTACGCGGCCACCGCATCGAGCTGGACGAGGTCGACCGCCATCTGCTCACCGCCCCCGGGGTGACCTCGGCGGTCGCCTTCACCGTGGACGACGAGGACGGCGGACGACTGCTGGCCGCCGCACTCGGCCGCACCGCCGACGGGCCCGATCCGCAGGCCGTGCGCGCCCACCTGCGGGAACGGGTGCCCGCCTATCTGATCCCCGGCCGAATCGCCGTGCTCGACCGGCTGCCGCTCACCACCTCCGGGAAGACCGACCGGCGCGCTGCCGCCTCCGAGACCGCCGCGGCCCTCGCCGCCACGGCCTGGACACCGGAGGACGACCGCGCACTCCCGCCCCTCGACGCCGTCGTACGGATGCTGCGCGGTCTGCTCCAGGACCCCGGCCTCGGCCCCGACGACGACTTCCTCGCCCGTGGCGGGGACTCCCTGATGGCCATGCGGGTCTGCGCCAGGATGCGCTCCCTGGGCGTGCCCATGCGGCCCTCCGATCTGCTCACCGGCCGCACCGCCCGCGCCGCCGTCGCCCGCGCCGGGGAACGCTCCGCGCCCCTGCCGGACTCGGGCGAGGAACCGGCCGGTCCGCTCGATCTGCTGCCCGCGCAACAGCGCTGGCTGTACGACGGCGACAGCGGCGAGAGCGCCGAGGACGGCGAGAGCGGCGGCGGTGACAGCGAGTTTCCCGAGCGGGACCACTTCTGTCTCAACGCGCTCTTCACCACCCGACCCGCCCTGGGTGCGGACCGGCTGCGTGGGATCGCCGGGAGCCTGCTGCTGCGGCACCCCGCGCTCCGCACGGTCCTGCACGCCGACGGCACGGCCGCGCTGGCCGAGCCCGACGCGGACGCGGCGGTCCGTGTCGTCGACCTCAGCGGTGTCCCCGCCGAGCGGCGCACCGCACGCCTGGAAGAGGAACTGGCAGCCGCCCAGCGATCCATGTCGCTCGCCGACGGCATGGCGTTCCGCCTGCTGCTCGCGGAGCTCGGCGACGGGACGGCGCGCCTCCTGATGACCGTGCACCACTTCGTGCTCGACGGCGTCTCCATGGGGCTCCTCGTCGACGATCTCGAAGCACTGCTCGCGGGTGACGCCGCCCAGCCCCCGGCCACCGGTCCGCGCGCCGTCGGCACGGCGATGAGGGCCTGGCTGGACAGCCCCCAGGCCCGCGAGGACGCCGCCGAATGGGTCGCACGCACCCGGGACTTCGCGGTCCTGCGACCCGAACGGCAGGGCGACGACCGGCTGCCCAGCCTGCGCACCCACCGGTTCCGGCTGTCCTCGGACGCCACCCGGCTGGTCACGCGCACCCTCCCGGCCCTCGGCATCGCCCCGCACGACTTCGCGCTCGGCGCCCTGGTGGGCGGGCTCGCGCTGTGGACCGGCCATCCCGTCCACGGTGTGGACGTGTACGCGCACAGCCGGGACGTATCCGTCGGAGACCTCGACCTGTCCCGCACCGTCGGCTACGTCCAGAGCACCTTCCCCGCCGTGCTGCGCTGGGAGGGCGACGGCCTCGCCGCCCTGCGCACGGCCCTGGAGCCGCTGGCCGCACTGCCGGAGCGGCGGTACGGATTCGACGCGCTCCGGTACGCCTCGCCTGTCGCGGCCGAGCGCGGCGCACTGCGCTCCTGCCCCCGGCCCACCGTCCGGCTGAACTTCCGCGGCCACCTGTTGCGGCTGGAACAACGGGCTCCGGGCGCCGTGCTCCGTCCCGCCGACGAGAGCTTTGGGGCACACCGCTCGCCGCTCCAGCGGGAGCGCTACCTGCTGATGGCGGAGGGCGACATCGTCGACGGAGAGCTGGAGATGAGCCTCAAGTACTCCACAGGCCACTGGAGCGACGCGGGGATCGAGGAGCTGGCCCACGCGATCGAACGGGTCATGTCCGGCGTGCTGTCCGGGCCGGACGCCCCGGACGCCCCGCAGGACACGACGGGAGACGCCCGGTGAACGCATCCACGGCCCCGCACATCCCGGGCATACCCGACGAGCACCAGCCCGCCACGGGCAGTGCCCCCGGCTGGCCGCTCGTGCTCTACTTCCACCACGTCCACCCGGACCTCCGCCACTACACCGCGCTCACCCCCCGGGACTTCGAGCACGGCCTGGAGCGCGTGCTCGAGGACTTCGACCCGTACGAGCCGTCAGGGCTGGTGGCCGGGGACACCCCGCACCGGCCGGACCGGCCCACCGTGCTGATCACCTTCGACGACGGCTACCGCGACAACATCACCCACGCGGCGCCGATTCTGGAACGCCTCGGCATACGCGCGGTGTTCTTCGTCTGCACCGGTCTGCTGGGCCGGCGCAGCGAGCAGCCCCGCCAGGACCACCTCACCTACGAGGAGTGCGACCGGCTGGCGGCCGACGGCCATCTGATCGCCGCGCACACCCGGACCCACCCCCATCTCGACCTGGCACCGGCGGACCAGGTAAGCGAGGAGACCCTCGGCTCGCTCGCCGACATCAAGGCCCGGTACGGACCGGGCGCGGCGCGCCTGTTCGCCTACCCCTACGGGGGGATCCCCGGCACGGCGGACCTGCTGGCCGACGATGTCCTGGCCTTCGGCACGGTCCGCTCGGCCGCCGAGCCCTGGACGGCCGGACCGCACACGATCCGGCGCACCTACCTTCCCTCCGGGTCGGTCCCCGCCTGGGACGGGCTGGTGGACCACTGGCGGGCCCAGTGGACCGGGACCACGCCCGCCCGCACAGCCACCGCGCCGTCTGCGCCCGCAGCCACCGCGCCGTCTGCGTCCGGAAGCCCCGATGGAGAAACCCATGACTGAACGCACTACCTGGCGACACCGGTTCACCGGGGCACTGCCCGCCACCCGGGAGTCCCGGATCATCGCGCTGAACGCGCTGATCGGCTCCTTGGGAACCGGCATGTTCCTGGCGGGCTCAGCCCTCTACTTCACCCGCTTCGGGGGGCTGACGGAGACACAGCTCGGTGTGGGACTGGCGATCGCGGGCGTCGTGGGTCTCGCGACCACCGTGCCCATGGGCCGGCTCGCCGACCGGTTCGGCCCGCGCAACGTCCTGCTCGTCGTCGTCCTGTGGCGGGCCGTCGGCTACATCGCCTACCTCAACGTCGACGGATTCACGGAGTTCGTCGTGACGGCCTGTCTGCTGTACGTCATGGACCGGGCGGGCCAGCCGCTCAACCAGGCCCTGGTGGGCCGGCTCATCACCGGCACGGAACGCAACCGCACCATGGGGTTCATCCGTGCCCTGCGCAACCTCGGTTTCACCGTCGGGTTCGGGCTCGCCGGTATCGCGCTGACGACGGGCTCGGAGACCGCGTTCCGCTGGCTGTTCATCGGCAACGCGATCAGCTTCCTCTTCGTCTTCGCCTTCATCAGCATGCTGCCGAAGGTCGGCCCCTCCGTCCCCAAGGACGAGGACGGGAACAAGACCCCCGCCAGTGTCGTCCCGCCGCTCCGCGACTGGCGGTTCGTGGCCGCGATGGCCGCCAACGGCGTGCTCTTCCTGCACGACGCCGTGCTCATCACGGTGCTCCCGCTGTGGGTGGCCGAGCACACTCCGTCGCCGGACTGGATGATCACCGTGCTGGTCATCACCAACACCGTCATCACCGTGCTGGGACAGGTGAGGGTGACGAGGCACATCGACAGCCTCCCCTCAGCCGCCCGCGCCACCAACTGGTCGGCCGTACTGCTGGCGTTCGCCTGCTGTGCCTTCGCCGCGAGTGGCGTCACGGACACCGCCGCGTGGGCCGCCGTGACCCTGATGGCCGCGCTGCTGCTGCTGACGGTCGCCGAGCTCCTGCACTCTGCCTCGTCGTGGGAGATCTCGTTCGCGCTCTCCCCGGAGGCGGCCCAGGGCCGCTACCTCGCCTTCTTCAACCTGGGCTTCTCGGCCGCCGAGATCGCCGGCCCGGCGGTCGTGCTGTGGCTGCTCGCCGGCACCGGCCCCGCGGGCTGGCTGATCCTCGCCGTGTGCTTCCCGCTGGCCGCCGGGCTGAGCTGGGTGGGAACCCGTCCGAGGACGGAGGCCGTGCCGGAGGGGACGGAGCCCGAGGCCGACCCCGCGGCTGTGCCGGAGCGGACGGAATCCGAACCCGAGCCCCAACCCACCGCCGTGTCCACCGCGACCGGCAGCTGACCCATCCCGTACACACGGAGGAGCTCCATGTCCGACATCCCGCCTCCCCAGCATCTGCTGATCGTCAGCGGTGGACGCGATCTGCCCGACCGGGCCCGCGACGCCTGGCCCGGTCTGCGGACGACCGTCATCTGCCGGCCCGAGGTGGTGCCCAGGCTGCGCAGCCGGGAGAAGATCCAGCGGCTGATCGTCCTGCGGGAGGACGCGCCCGTCGACGAGTGGGTCGCCGCCGCCCGGTTCGTGCACAGCGTCGACCCGGTCGACCGGCTCACCAACTTCACCGAGAAGGACACCGAGAAGACCGCCGCCATCGGCATCGACCTCGGCCTGCCCTGGCACAGCCCGGAAACGGTGCGGGCCGTCGCCGACAAGTGCGAGATGCGGCGCGTCCTCGCGGCGGCGGGGGTCGGCGAGACCACGGCCGAGACCGTGCACGACGCCGCGGGCGTCCTCAAGGTCGCCGAGAAGTCGGGATACCCTCTGATCTGCAAGCCGGTCCGCGGAGTCGCCAGCAAGGGCGTGACCCGGATCGACGGCCCCGCCGACATCGAGCGCGCCCTCGACTGGGGCGCCACCGGCGCGGACGACCTCGACTCCCCGGAACTGCTGGTGGAACCGTTCCTCAGCGGCGACGAGTACAGCGTCGAGAGCGTCAGCGAGGACGGTGCGCATCTCGTGGTCGGTGTCACCCGCAAGATCTCCGAACACGACCACTTCGTGGAGGTCGGGCATGTCGTCCCGGCCCCGCTCGCGGCGGCGGACGAGCAGCGCATCGCCGCCACCGTCCGGGACATGCTCAGCGCACTCGGCGTACGCCACGGGGTCACCCACACCGAGGTGATCGTCTCCGCCGAAGCCGTGCACGTGGTCGAGACCCATCTGCGCCCCGCCGGCGACGAGATCCCCGAACTGTGGGCACGGATCAGCGGTGTCGACCTGATCGACGTGGTGGCCCGCCAGGCCGTCGGGCTCAAGGTGCTCGACGACGTACGGGCCACGCTGGAGCGCACACCGGACGGGCCGCGTGCGGCCGCCATCTGGTACGCCTGCCCGGACGCCGTGGGCGAGATCGTGGAGGTCACCGGCGAGGACGAGGCCCGTGCCCTGGAGGGCGTGGTCGACGTCGAGGTGCTGCGCGAGCCGGGTAAGCGCCTGAACGGCGTGACGGGCTCGTTCGCCCGCGGGGCGCATGTGTGCGCGGTGGGCGGCACCCAGGACGAGGCGTTGGAGCGTGCCAGGGATGGCGTGCGGAAGCTGTCGTTCACCGTACGCAGCGAGGGCATGGCCGCGCGCCACGAGGCCATCACCGCCACCGGCTGACGCCGCGTCAGTCTCATCCACCGACTCGCTGCAGCGGCAAGCAGCCACAAGCAACAAGCAGCAACAAGCAGCGAGAAGCCCAGAGAAACAGAGAGAAAGAGAGAGAAGAGCATGAGCACCGAGAACACCACCGACTACTCCTTCGGCGGTCTCCACCACGTGCAGCTCGCCATTCCCGCCGGTGCGGAGGACCTGTGCCGCCAGTTCTGGGGCGAGGTCATGGGCATGACCGAGCTGGAGAAGCCGCCGGTGCTCGCCGCCCGCGGCGGCTGCTGGTTCCGCGGCGGCGGTCTCGAGGTCCACCTCGGTGTGGAGCAGGACTTCAGCCCCGCCCGCAAGGCGCACCCGGGCATCCTCGTCAGCTCCCTGCGCGACCTGGCCAAGCGCCTGGAGGAGTGCGGCCACGAGGTGACATGGGACGACAACTTCCCCGGCCACGACCGCTTCTACGCCTTCGACAAGCTCGGCAACCGGCTCGAGTTCCTGGAGCCGCAGGCTTCCTGAGCGCCGCGCGGCACGGCACGGCAGAAGCACGGCACGGCAAGAAGCACGGCACAAGCACGGCACTTTGAGGAGTCAGTGATGACCGAAGCAGCGGGCAGGCCGCCCGCACTCCGCGTGGCGGACCTGATCGTGGCCGAGGGCCCCGAAGGTGCCGAGCGCATCCTGATCGCAGGACTGACCGTGAGCGTGGCCGCCGGCGAGATCGTCGCCGTGCACACCGACGACAGGGCGTCGGCCGATGCCCTGATCCAGGTCCTGGACGGACGGCGGCGGGCTCAGTACGGCGCCTTGGCGGCGGGCGCCCACGGCCGCCCGCGGCGGATAGCCCCGGCACGGCCGGCGGGTGTCACGGTGGTACGGGCCGGACAGGCCCTGCCCCCCGGTGCCCCCCGGCCGGTCGTGGTCGTCGACGCCACCCGGCCGGAGGCCGCCCCGCCGGGCACGCTGTCCGCCGAGCTGGCGCACAGCGCCGCCCGCGACGGCAGCGGTGTCCTGCTGGTGACCACCGACGCGGACACCGCCGCCACCGCGGACCGTGTCGTCCACCTCAACCGTCCCCCGGAGTCGCCGGCACGGACGGAACCGGCGCAGGACGCGGTCCGCTTCTCCACGGCGGCACTCACCGCCGCCGCGGTCGGCTCCCTGACGTCGGCCGGAGTCGAATCCGACCGCGCCGCACTGGTGGCGCGGGTCCTGGTCGACGCTGACGTGCGAGGCCACTTCTCGCACGGTGTCGGTCTGCTCCCGATGTATCTGGACCGCCTGGAGCGCGGTGGCATCGACCCCGCGGCCGCTCCCGAGTGGATCTCCGAGAGCGGCCCTGTCGCGGTGCTCGACGCCCACGGTGGCTTCGGACAGGTCGCCGCCGAACTCGCGGCCGAGCACTGCGCACGGCAGGCGGCGGCGACGGGGCTCGCGGCCGTGGCCGTGCGGGGCAACAACCACATCGGGATGCTCGCGGCCTACCGCGACCTCTTCGTCCGGCACGAGGTCGTCGGGCTGGTGCTCAACATCTCCGGGCCGAGTGTCGCCGCTCCGGGCGCGGGGCGTCCCACACTCGGCAACGACGCCGTGTGCATGGTCGTGCCGCGCGGCGACCAACGGCCGCTGGTCGTGGACTTCGCCACCGGCACCGTCGCGAGCGGGAAGATCCGGCATGCCGCACACCGCGGCGAGCCCGTGCCCGCGAGCTGGCTGGTGGACCGTCAAGGGCGACCCACCACTGACCCGGAGGAACTGGACCGTGGCGGGGCGGTCCCCGTGTTCGGCGGTCACAAGGGGCTCGGCGTCGCCGTGATCACCGAGGTGCTGGCCGGAATCCTCGCCGGCGGCACGGTCAGTCCCCTGGTGCACAAGCAGCGTGCGGAGCCCGACCGGCCCATGGACTGCTCACAGCTCTTCCTCGCCCTGTCCCCGGCGGCCTTCGGCGATCCCCCCGTGGACGAGCTGCTCACCGTGCTGTCGAACGCCGTTGCCGCCGGCTACCCCCAGGGCGCCCCGCGCGTGCACCTTCCCGAACAGCAGGAGGAGCTGGCCGAGGCGGCGGCCCTGGACGCCGGGATACCCGTCCCGTTGACCGTGGCGGAACGCCTCGGCTGGACCGCGGACCGTACCCCCGCCGTCCCGGACTGCACCCCCGCCGTCCCGGGAGGTACCCGGTGAGCGTGGGAGTGGGCATCGTCGGCTTCGGGGCCGCGGGCCGCCAGCACGCGGCCGCCCTCGACGGGCTCGGCGCGGCCGAAGTAGTGGCCGTACTCGAACAGGACACGGCGGTCGACGTCGGCGGGCTGCCGCGGGCGGGCTCCTGGCGGGACATGCTGGCCGATCCCCGTGTCGAGCTGGTGGCGCTGTGCCTGCCGCCCGGAAGCCGGGCCGGGCTCGCCGTGCAGGCGCTGGAGCAGGGCAAGGCCGTGCTGCTCGAGAAGCCGCCTGCCGTGTCCGTGTCCGAGATCGACCTGATCGCCGCCGCCGGGCGGCAGGCAGGGCGGCCGGTGGGTGTGATGCTCCAGCACCGTATGCGCCTGCCCGCGACGGCACTTGCCGCGAACTGGGCCGACCCCGCCGTCACCGCGGTGCTCGAGGTGTCCCGCTTCAGGCCTCCGGCCCACTACCGCAGGGCGGGCTGGCGCAGCGACGCCACCTCGGCCTTCGGCGGGATCGCGGCACACCTTGGAGTGCACTACCTGGACCTCGCCTGCCAGTTGCTGGGAGACCCCGAGTCCGTGC
Source organism: Streptomyces sp. NPDC019396 (assembly GCF_040632375.1). Taxonomy (NCBI): domain Bacteria; kingdom Bacillati; phylum Actinomycetota; class Actinomycetes; order Kitasatosporales; family Streptomycetaceae; genus Streptomyces; species Streptomyces sp. NPDC019396. Next base: position 42,619 of record NZ_JBEYBS010000034.1, read on the forward strand.
GGCTCGCGCCGAGCAGGGCGCTCGCCCCCGGTATCGACACCCGGGTCACCGGGCACATCGAGTTCCGGGGTGGTGCCACCCTCGCCTTCACGGTCACCGCCGAGTCGTCGGTCCGTACCGAACGGCTCCAGGTCCTCGGCCCCGACGGAGGGCTGTGCGTCGCCGACGGCATGGTGACCACTCAGCTCGGTGATGCCGGGCAGACCCTGCCGACCGTGCCCACCGCGGAGCTGCGGCGCACGGTCTACGAGGAGATGGCGGAAGCCGTCACGACCGGACGGCGGCCGAGGCGCTGCCATCTGGAAGGGGCGCGTGCCGTGACGGAGATCCTTGCCTCGGTCGCCCAGGACCTGGCGGTGGCCGCATGACGGCCCCGGCCACGCTGGTGGGGCTCTCCTCGGGTTCGGCCCCGGACCTGGACGCTGCCCGGCTGGCCGCGCTCGCCCTGGCACTCGGTGGCAGCACCGTCGATGTGCGCGCCGGGAAGGGACACCGCTGGGAAGGGTCGGGCGGCCTTGCCGTGCTGCGGGGCGCGGGCACCGACGTCTGCTTCGTGGGCACGGGGATCGTGCTGGGCGATCCCGCTCATCCGGTCGAGGCGTGCACCGCCCTGCCGTGGCTCGAACCGGGCCTTCCCGTCAAGGTGTTCGCGGCGGAGGGCTGCACGGATCCCCAGCGCCTCGGACTGACTCTCGCCCAAGTGGCCGCCCTGTCCGCCCGGACCGGTGGCAGCCGCCTCGTCCTGGTCGAGACCCACCACGGTTACGCGCCGGTCCCCGAGCTCGCCGAGCTGTGCGAGCTCGCCGGCACCGGAATCCTGCTCGACACCATGGGCCTCGCCCGTATCGCACCGGACCCCGTAACGGCCGCCGCCCGGCTGGCCCCCTGGACCTCCCACGGCCAGGTGAAGGGGTTCGACTGGAGCGCCCCCGCCACCTCACGGCACCAGCCGCTCGCCTCCTGCTCCGAACCGACACGCGAGGTGCTCGCGGCCGCCGGGACGCTGCGGGCGGTCACGGTCGAGACCAAAGCGCCCTCGCTCAGGGAGGACACCGCGCTGCTCATCGACTGGTACGCGGCGGGCACCCGCCATGCCCCCCACCCCGACTCATCTGCTCTCATCGAGGAGACCCTCCTTTGAGACTCGCCATCATCAACGACGAGTTGTCCCAGGACATCGACACGGCCGCCGCGGAGGCGTCCCGTCAGGGCTTCGGCGGACTGGAGATCCGGTCATCCGGCGGCGTACCGCCCCACCTGATGAGCGACGCCCAGCTCACCGCCGTACGCGAGGCGGTGAAGGGCCACGGGCTGCGGATCGCCGGATTCGACCCGCCCGCGCTCAAGTGCACCCTGCCGCGCACCGACGCCGAGATCGCCGACGTGCGCGAGCTGGTCGTGGACGCCGTCCGGCGGGCCGAACTGCTGGAAGCGCCGTTCGTCCGGATCTTCACGTTCTACCGCGAAGGCGATCCGGACCCGCGCACGGCGGCGAAGGCCGCGCGTGAGGTCCTCGACGGTGTACCGGCCGACCGGGTCCCCCTCATCGTGGAAACGGGCATGCGCACCAACAGCCCCACCATGCGCCACACCCTCGAGTTCCTGGACGAGCTCGGCGACGACCGGCTCGGCATCCTGTGGGATCCGGGCAACAGCGTCTTCAGCGGCTGGGACCCCGAGCCGTTCCCGCAGGACTACGAACTCGGCCGGGAACGCATCCGGCACGTCCATGTGAAGGACCCGGTGGGCCGCACCGCGTATGTGCGCCTGGGGGACGGAGACCTCCCGTGGCCCGCGATCCTCGGCAGGCTCGCCGACGACGGGTACGAGGGCTGGGTCTCCCTGGAGACGCACTGGCGGATCGGCCGCGTGCTCACCCAGCCGCAGCGCGACGAGCCCTGGGGCGAGGAGTTCACCGCGGGCGGCTTCGAAGCCAGCTCCGAGTGCATGCGGCGATTGCGCGAGATGGCCGAGGCGGAGGGCGCGGTGCCTGCAGGAGACGCCCGGCACACCGCGCGTACGGAGGAGGCGGCCAAGTGACCACGTCGACCACATCACCGGTGATCCTGCTCGGTGCCCAGCGCTGCGGTACCACGGCCTTCGCCTACGCCATGAACCTGGCCTTCCACGACGCGGGCGGCCACTTCACGGTCAACGGCAAGCTGCCCTATCTGCTGCACCGCTGGCTTACCCGACAGGACCTGGCCGACCGCCACCTGCGGACGGACGAGATCCTGCACGCGCTCGACCGGCGCCCACCGGACGGTGCCGGCGCCGACGGCTGGCGTGCCCGGGTCGAGAAGAGCCTGCGGAACGCCGCCCGCGAGGTCGCCGAAGGCGCCGCGGGCGACGACCCCATCGCGCTCGCCCGGCGAATCCTTGCCGAGAGCAACGAGGGCCTGACGCGCTGGGGCGACAAGTACAACGAGTACCTGCTGCACCTTCCCTGGCTCGACGCCGCGCTGCCCGACGCGCGGTACGTGATGCTCGTACGCCACCCTCTCGAAGCCGCACGGTCCATGCTGCGGTGGACCGGTGACCGGCCGTGGCTGCCGGAGACCGAGGCGGCCGCCCTCGCCAAGTGGACCGCGTGGAACAGGCACTGGGTGGACTTCGCACCGCAGGTGCCGCAGGAGCGACGGCTGGTCATCGAGTACCAGGCGCTGTGCCGGGGCGAGGAGACCGCACGACTCGAGGAGTTCACCGGAATGAGCCTCCGCCCGTATCTGGCCGGGCTCACCCCGCGTCAGCCTGCCGCCGCGCCCGACACGGGCCTTCCGCTGCCCACGGCCGCCGTATGGGAGGCGCTGCGGGACTCGGCCGCCGCCCCCGGCACGGTGCCCGTCCTCACCACGACCACGCAGAGGTGATCGCCTTGACCCCGACACGTGTCCTCATCCTCGGCGGCAAGGCCGGCATCATCCGCAAGGCCAGTGCCCTCGGCTTCGAGATCGTGCACATCCAGAAGCCGTCCGCCTTCGACCCGGCCGTCGTGGAGCACTGCGCCCAGCTGCTGCTGGTCGACTACCAGGACGTGCCCACCGTCTCCGCACTGGTGCGCGCCCTGCACGAACAACGGCCGTTCGTGCGGGTCTTCACCCAGACCGAAGCGGCCCAGGTCGTGGCCGGACACCTCACCGAAGCCCTGGGCCTGCCCGGAAACGGCGCCCGCACCACCCGCCTGCTGCACGACAAGCCAGCCCTGCGCGCCCTGCTCAACGAACGGGGCATCGGCCCCGTCCCGACCGTGGTCGGCCCGACGTACGACGAGTTGCGCGACTTCGTGAAGACCCACGGTGGCGCGGTGCTCAAGCCCACGATGGGCTCCGGAAGTCTCGGTGTCCGCATGATCACTTCGCCGGATGAGACGGACGCGGCGTGGGCGTGGCGCCAGGAGTTCGGCCTGGGCACCTTCATGGCCGAACAACGGCTCGTCGGTGACGAGCTGAGCGTCGAGACCTTCTCGGTCGGCGGCAGGCACACCGTCGTCGCCGTCACCGGCAAGGAGACCGGCGGGGGAGCGGTCGAGCTCGGCCACGTCGTCCCCGCGCCGCTGACCGACCGGGACCGCGCCGCGGTGCACGCCATGGTGCTGGACCTCCTCGACGCGGTCGGCCTCGTGGACGGCCCCGCCCACACCGAGCTGATCCTCACGGCCGACGGCCCGCGTGTGGTGGAGTCGCACAGCCGCAGAGGCGGCGACCGCATCAACGAACTCGTACGGCTCGTCCACGGCGTCGACCTGGAGGAGGCCACCTACCGCCTGGCGCAGGGCAGCGACCCGCTGCCCACGCCCGCCACCCACGGGGCGGCCGCGATCCGCTTCCTGGTCGCCGAGCCCGGGGTGGTCACCTCGGTGGCCGGCGCCGGGGACGCCGGGTCCGCGCCGGGCGTGGTCGACGTCGACGTACAGGTCGGCGAGGGCGACACCGTGCACGAGCTGCGCTGGTCGGAGGACCGCTGCGGCCATGTGGTGGCGCGGGCCGATGACGCGGCGACCGCGGTCCGGCTCGCAGCCGAGGCCGCCGCCCGCATCACCATCACCACCGAGCCCGCCCCCGGCGGCGCCGAAGCGGCCAAAGCCACCCTCGGCGACCTCCTGGAAGAGGTGGACGAGGTGCTGGACCCGTTCGCCGCCGCGACGACCACCCCCGCCTCCGCGACCCGGACGCGATGAGCCATGGACGAACGCCCGCAAGGAGTACGGCAGTGAGTACGACACACAACACCAAGACGGTCTCCGCGGTGGTCGCCACCCGCAACCGGCCCTCGGACATCCGCCAGCTGCTGAGCGCGATCGCGGCCTACGACAGCGGTGTGGTCCAGGAGGTCCTGCTCGTCGACGACGCGTCCGACACCCCCCTCCCCACCGGCGGCAGGGAATACCCCTTCCCTGTCCGGGTGCTCCGCAACGCGACCCGGCGCGGGGCAGCGGCCAGCCGCAATCTGGCGGCCAAGGAGGCGACCGGCGATGTGCTGGCCTTCCTGGACGACGACGCCCGTCCCCTGCCGGACTGGTTCCAGGTGCTCGACACCGCGCTGACCGGTGAACGCGCCGCGATCACAGGGCGGGTGCTGCCGTTCGACAGCAGCGTGGTGGCGCGCGCCCGCCAGTACCGGTACGAGGTGCGGTACGCCAAGCATGCGGCGTACAGCCCGGTGACCTTCTTCGCGGGCGGCAACTCGGCCGTCTGGACCGAGCACTTCCTCAACGCCGGCGGCTTCCCGGACGTCGTCACCGCGAGCGACAACGGGCTGGTGGAGCGGCTCGCCGAGTCGGGCGGCCAGGTCTGCTTCGTGCCGGCGCTCAGGGTGGCGCACCGCAACAGCAAGGGTGCCGGTATCGCCTTCCGGGAGGCCTGGCGCGCGGGCCGGCTGGCACCGCGCACCACGCCCGTGGCGGCGCTGCGCCGTTTCGCCGATACCGCGCGGATCCAGCCCTGGTCGGACGACCCGGCCGCGGCCGGGCTGAATCTCGGTCTCCAGGCGGCCAATTCCCTGGCCACGGCGCTTCCGGCGGTCTGAGCGGTGACTGGGGCCACCATCTGGCTGACCGGGTTGCCGAGTGCGGGCAAGACCACGATCGCGTATGCGCTGGCGGGCAGGCTGCGGGCCGAGGGGCATCGTGTGGAGGTGCTCGACGGTGACGAGATCCGTGAGTTCCTGTCCGCGGGTCTGGGGTTCGGCCGGGAGGACCGGCACACCAATGTGCAGCGGATCGGTTTTGTGGCCGAGCTGCTGGCGTCGAATGGTGTGAAGGTCCTGGTGCCGGTGATCGCTCCGTATGCCGACAGCCGTGAGGCGGTGCGCAAGCGTCATGGCGCCGAGGGCACGCCGTTCGTCGAGGTGCATGTCGCGACTCCGGTGGAGGTGTGCTCGGTGCGCGATGTGAAGGGCCTGTACGCCAGGCAGGCGGCGGGTGAGATCAGCGGTCTGACCGGGGTGGACGACCCGTACGAGGCTCCGGAGTCCCCGGACCTGCGGATCGAGTCGCACACCCAGACCGTGCGGGAGTCGGCGGCGGTTCTGTACGCGCTGCTCAGTGACAGGGGACTCCTGTGAGCCGGGGAGGCACCCGCGGGCGCCGGCTGGCGGACGACTGTGAATCGGGAACGTCCGCGCCGCGCGGGCGGAGGCGGGGATGCCCCGGTACGGGGTCCGGGGGAGAACGCATGGGGGACAGGATGATGACCGGCGCCACTCAGGTGGTCGGGAGTGTGATCGGGTCCGGTGGCGGCAGCCCGTATGCGCTGACGCATCTGGACGCTCTGGAGTCCGAGGCGGTGCATGTTTTCCGTGAGGTGGCGGGTGAGTTCGAGCGGCCGGTGATCTTGTTCTCCGGTGGTAAGGACTCGATCGTGATGCTGCATCTGGCGTTGAAGGCGTTCGCGCCCGCTGGGGTGCCGTTCTCGTTGCTGCATGTGGACACGGGGCACAACTTTCCTGAGGTGATCGAGTACCGGGACCGCACGGTGGACCGGTACGGGTTGCGGTTGCATGTGGCGTCGGTGCAGGACTACATCGACCGGGGTGCGCTGCGGGAGCGTCCGGACGGCACCCGTAATCCGCTTCAGACAGTGCCGTTGACCGAGGCGATCCGGGAGCATCGTTTCGATGCGGTGTTCGGTGGTGGTCGCAGGGATGAGGAGAAGGCGCGGGCGAAGGAGCGGGT
>NZ_JBEYBS010000035.1:0-48695 GCF_040632375.1 Streptomyces sp. NPDC019396
GAAGCACCGGCGGCCTCACCATGAACGATCAGACTCCTTCAAGATCAGCAGAGCCCGCAAGAAACGAGCCCTGCCACAAAGTCTGACGCGCGACAACATCACCATGTGAAAGACGCCGTGATCAGGGCAAACACGCCCCACCCGCTATCACGCACCAACTCGTAAAGGCACACAAGACAACTAGGAGGCACACTATGCGCGGGGGGGCAATGGGCCGTGCTGTGCACGGCCACGATGCTGGTATTGGCCAGATGCGGTAGCCGGCCGGAGGCGCCTGGAACGCCAGAGGGACAGAAGTCCTACGGAAGCGTGCTTGAGCTTCCCGAGCGCCTCGGCGCTGACGGTACGACCATCACCGTGGGCGACCCCTCTGCGCCAGTGACGGTCCACCTGTACGAGGATCCGCGCTGCCCGTACTGCGCGGAGTTCGAGACGACCGGCGGCAGCCCTGCGGTGCGGGAAGCAGCGATGCGAGGCGAAGTGAAGATCGAGTACACCCTCGCCTCCTTCCTCGACGAACGGGTGGGCGGGAGCGGCTCGAAGAAGACTGTGAACGCACTGCGGGCCGCCTTGGAGAAGGGGAAGTTCGCCGTGTACCACGAGGTGATCTACGCAAACCAGCCCGAGGAAGCCGTTGACGGCTTCACCGATGACTATCTACTCAGGCTCGCCGGCCAGGTCGAGGGACTACGCGGACCGGACTTCGACAGCGCCCTGAAGTCCATGAAGTACCGCGCATTCGCGGCCGCCTCTGAGAAGGCCTATGAGCGGGCCGGCGGCAGCGCCGAACCCGAAGGGCCGGGAACGCCTTCAGCATGGATCAACGGAAAAAGACTCCCGCCCGAGAGCGCCGCTCTATACGACCGCACCGGCCTCGCTCACGTCCTGAAGCTGATCCACGACAATCCCGAAAAATGGAAAGCGTGGAAGGGGGTGAGCTGAGCACCCGCCCACGTTCGCCGTCGGAGAAGCCGATCCGCAGATCGGTGGCGCGATCGGGATCGAGAGTGGAGGGCGACGGGGGAAGGCTCTAGTCATGGGGGCTGCCTCGCTTTCGAGTGGGTGTTCTCGGCGCGGCAGGGGTGCCACTCCCCCGCCGCAGCGGGTCGGCTGCGCCCCGGATTTGGGTCAGTCCTGGACGAGTCGCAGGGCGCGAGCCTGGGCGGCCGTGTCGAGCACCGGGGTGCACCACTGAACGCTGTCGAGGACGAGTCGGTCGGTGACTTCGTCGAAGCGCTCGGGGGCGCTGGCGAGCATGCGGACGTAGCAGGAGAACGCGAGCGTCTCGACACCCAGCACGCAGCAAGGTGGGGCGAGGAGTGCAACGGACCACCCCACCAGGTGAAAGACAAGGCACGGTGCGTCCCACCCTGGGCAGACCGGGAATGCCCCCTGCACGCCGCGGTGAGTCCGAACTACTCGGCGGTCCAGCAGCCCAGGTCATTCCCGCCAGCGTCCGCCGCTCGCCGCAGCGCCTCCCGGGAACCCAGCATGCCACGGGGCAGGTAGCCGGACCGGACACCCAGCTCCCACCCGTGCGCCTGGACCTCAAGGGCGGCCAGGGCAAGGGCGCCGAGCGGCAGCAGGGTCCAGGGGGCGGGATCGGAGCCCACGCTCTCCCGGTGCTCGATGAGTCGCGCCACAAGAGCCTGCTCAAAGGCGTGCTGGTCGTCATCGAGGAGTACGCGAAGGAGACGCTGGTCCGGTGTCAGAGGGCCGACTACGTCCAATTGCCGCGCCGCTTCGGCGCGCTCATCGGGGCCCGAGTCCGGCTTACACAGCGTCACCGTGGGCCAGTCTCGAGGCAGGTGCCCGCGCGACTGAGTCAGGTAGCCGCACAGGGCGTGCATCGCAGCAAGGTCCGCCGGGGCAGAGATCGAGTCCAGCCTCAAATGCGGCACCCCAGCGCGGATCGTGGGCGCGAACTCTTGCCGCAGCAGCAGGCCGATCACCCGCCGCCATTCCCACACCAGCCCACTGACCAAGCACATCTCAAACGTATCGACCCACGTTCTGGCCGTCGGGGCATGCTCGACGACGCTGTCGAACGCGATGTCATCGCTGCTGAGCCTCTCATCGATAAGCGGGAAGGCAATCCCTTGGTCACCATTGGGGAAGCAGCCAACGCTCAGCGCTCCCAGAGAACACTCCGCCGCGGTCCGCCGTGCCGAGCGTGACGACTCGTCGAGCGCGGGGTTCTCCACAGTACGAGCGGCGACATGGTCGAAGACATCTCCTGCAGCTTCTCCGGGGACGGGTCGTCGTAGCGCATCCCGTGCCACCGCGACCGGCTCCGCCGACTGATGTCATCGAGCGCGTGAGCCATGCGCTGTCCACTGACCTCGTGGCGCGTCACCTCCTGCACGGGCAGCCGTCCCCCCAAGCACGTTCATGCCGGTCGGGGCACTGGCAGGCCTCGGGGGTGTCAGCATCACAGTTGGCGTGAGCACTTGAGATGGCGGGTCTGTGCATCGGAAGGGCGACAGCGTGCCCGTCACATCCGTCGCGGCCCAACCAATTCCACCGTGCTGACCAGTGTCGAAGATCATCGCGTGGTCGATGTGCTCCCGACGCGTGAAGCCGGGCCGATCGCCGCCTGGCTGGACCGCCACCCTGGCGTGGAGATCATCTGCCGGGACCGGGCGTGAAGCGGATCGACAGCGAAGTAACCAGCCAGGCCCCAGGACAAGCGTCCTGGGGCCTCGTGCCGTCAGTAGATTTGCCGCACGGGCTCCCGGGGGTACAAGCGACCTGGATTCATAACGCCCAGGACCAGGACGCAGACGATTGCCAGCAACACTTCCCAAAGCCCGGTCGAAAAGGGCCTGGAGCCGCGCCGGTAGATCAGCCGCTCATCCCGGAGTCCGCAGGCTTGCCGTCGCTCACCGTCAGCACCTGCGGCGGGCAAACGCCGCGGCGAAGGCGGCAACCAGCGCCGAGGCCACCCCCGCCCGCCTTCTACCTGTGCCTGGTCGACGCCTCGTCGACCGGCCCGATCGGGGCCAGCGGCTCCCCCGGGCGACCATCCAGTTCCCGCTGCCTGGCGGCCAGGGCCCTCGCCAGCATCTTCGCCCGGTAGGGGTTCGACGTACCGAGGGCCTTCGCCACATCCACAGCCTCGTCCAACAGAGCCAACCGTCGCTCAGGCAACTCCCGCACCAGGGGCGACGCGCTCGCCTCCACCAGGACGTACGCCAGCTTCGACCCGTACGCCTCCGGCTCGACCTGTGTCAGAAGGCGGTAGATCCACAGCCCCTCAGCACCCCGCACCACCCGCCTGTTGGCACTCAGCAACCTGACCCTCGCCAGCACAACCATGTCCTGATCCATCGATCCCCTTCATCCCCCCACACCCGACCGGTGCACGTCCCACGGCGAGACAGCACAGCGAACGCGCCGACAACCGAGAAGGGTTGCCGACAGGTTGGCCGGAGAGTGGATGACGACGAGTCTGACGCGCGGCACCAGCTGCCACAAGATCGAACGGACGTGCCGTGCGTCCTACCGAAACCGCCTCCGAGCAGGCATTATGGACCTGACACTCACTCAAGCCCCGTCTGCGATCATTTGCCCGGCAGGCCGAGGCTTGCTGTGCCCCATCCAGTAGCCGGGCAAACTCCGCCTGGATCGCCCCGCTGGACTCCCTACGCGACCTCGCTCTGCTGCGACTGGTCGGCGCCACCAGGTGGCAAGTTGTACGGCTGGTGGGCGCCGAGGCGCTGTCGGTGGTCGCGGTCGGCCGGCTGCTGGGAGCGCTGGCCTCCGGACTGAACCTGGTGAGTATGTGGAGCGCGCTGGCCCTGCTGTCGGTATGGACGTCCATCTACGTCCCGTGGGCGGTGTTCGCCGCGACCTTGGGCGCCTGCGCGTTGCTCGCCCGGATCTCGGCGGTCGCGCCAGCCTCTCCCTCCGCCGCAGGTCGGTGGAACTAGCGGGCTTACGCGAGTGACCCCTGACCCGGCACCGGCCTGCCCGGATGCCCCACCTCGTGGATCACAGCCGAGGGACTCTTGATGTTGGCAGTAGCTGCGCTCTTGACCAGGAGCACGGAGCACTGTGGGACCCAGCGCGGGAAGCGGTCTTCGGTTGACTCCGTCGGACCAGATTGACCCGCCGCTGCCGGAAGGTGTCCTCGAACAGCACGGTTTTGTATAGGGGGACCGGGCGCACCGCAGGCTCCATCGGATGCCTGACCAGACTCCGCCCAAGCCGCTTCACCGCCATCTGCGACGACATCGAAAGAGTCACCAGGCGATCGCCGGAGACCATGCGGGCCGGTCAGCGACACCACCGGGGGTGCCCGCGAGCATGAGCCCCGGGGCCTCGGTCGCTGCCGCGGCCTGTGAACGCAGCGTGGCTGCCTCTCTGATCGCTTCGCCTCATGAAGCGATTGTGCGATGGAGGTCTGAGCCCACAGGGTGCCTGTCCGTCAGGGATGGTTCCGCTTGTTCGGCCTGAACGGACCCGTCTCGGGGGCCACGCATCCGTCGACGATGGTTTCCGCGCCGGCTGCTGAGCCGTCCATGCAAAGCTGGCCTCCCTTGTCGCGCAGGTCGAGGTAGAACCGTGTGGTCGCACCGGACTGCTTGAGATCGTGGATGCGTTCGTCGATGTAGCCGAGGTCGTTAAGGATCTTCCTGACCTTTGCGGGAGTGGGGTCTGCCAGGTCCAGAAGCGCTTGGATGATGCGCTCTTCATGAAGGCTCTTCGCACACCAGTCGCGAGCGTTCAACTCCACTTCCGGCCCTGCCGTGGGGGCGATGGGCTCGGTCGCGTCGCCTGGCGGTGTCTGCGGCGGGCTGGTCGGCAGCTCATCTGCTGGAGCGTTCGATTGCGGTCCCTGCGGGGGGCCCGAGTGCACGGTGCCGGCGGCGCCGGAAGGGCACGGCCGCGCGACCTCGTCCAGCATCTCCAGGAAAGCCACTGCCTGCCGAGGAGTAGGCGTGGGCCGGACGGTGGCTGGCTGCGCTCCGACGGCGTCATCCGGTCTGTTCTGTGAGCCGCTAGCCCCTGGCTTCTCGGTGCCACAGGCGGCGAGCGACAGAACGGCGAGAGCTGTAACCGCGAAGGCGAGCCGAGGTCGGCGCGAGGAGCGGGCAACCGTACTGGTCAGGGCAGGAATTCGCGTCATGGGCACAGTCTTCGATCAAGCCTTGGGCTGTACATGAGTACGCCTACTCAGCAAGACCAGGTCCTGCGACCCAGGCGATGAGAGGCGGGACGCTGATCACTCAAACCCCGACGTCACGCGCTCAACGTCCAATGGCACAGCTACGGAACTCGAGTCGACAGCGCGGGCGCCAGGCCCACCCAGAATCGCACAGGAGGTCCCTTCTGTTGAGGTGTCAACTACTGAAGGGAGATTGGGGTGGAGAAGATAGGGCATAGCCCTGGGCATTGTCCCAAAGCGCACCTCTCACTCCCCGGTCGCAGTGAGATGGTCCCCGGTCAGGCGGCTCATAGTCGCAGCAGTCCGGGTCACCGCCGATCCGACGCCCCTGCGGACTGGAACGGCAGCGATCCACGGGTCACGGACTGCTTCGGGCCAAGGAGACCGCGGTGGAGTGTCGGTGGCCCGAGGCCGCGCCAGACGCCGGCTCATCCGCGTGACCATCGACCACCGGATCACCGCTTCGCGGGCAGGTCTCGTAGTCCCGGGCCAGGCGGCGTGAATGCATCAGCCACGCGAACGTGCGCTCTGCCACCCACCGCCTCGGCAGCACCAGAACCCTGCCATGTCGTCGGTGCGCTTGACGATCTCCAGGGACAGAGCGAGCTTGTCCCGGCACCGGCCGACAAGGCCGCCGGTGCAGCCGCCGTCGGCCCACACGAGGGTGATGTCGCGGTGCATACGACGCAGCCGCATCAGCAGGCCCGCCGCGGCGTCCAGGTCGCCGATGTTCGCAGCCGTGACCGCGACGACCAGGAGCAGGCCTAGGGTGTCGGTCACGCTGTGCCGCTTGCGGCCCGGCACCTTCTTCCCGCCCTCATAGCCGCGTGAGGCGGCCGGCACCGAGGCCGCGGCCTTCACTGACTGCGCGTCGATGATCCCCGCCGCGGGCTCGGCCTCGCGGCCCTCGTACTCACGGACCGTCCCGCGCAGCCGGTCGTGGAACACCCCGATCAGCCCGTGCTCGCGCCAGCGGCGGAAGAAGGCGTAGACCCGGCCCCAATCGGGTAAGTCCGCGGCATCACCCGCCACGAGATCCGCCCGCGACCAGGTAGCGGATCGCGTCCAGCACTTGCCGATGTCAGTAGCCCCCGGGCCGTCCACCCCGTCCCTGGAACCAGGCAGGCAGCAACGGCCGGACGGCCACCCACTCCGCGTCCGTCATGTCCGACGGATACCGGCGCACCCGGTCCGGATTGTCGGCCGCGCTGCCGTACACATGCGCGAGGCAATCGCACGACACGGCGGGCGAGTTGAAGTCAACATGCCCGGGCACGTACAACAAAGACAACAGGGCCTCGGGGAACCGCTCGGAATGGGATCGCACCCCCGAGCTACCAGGAGGCCCTGCTTCCACGGGCGGAAACCGCCGCAGTCATCCGATCGAGACTCCCGTTCGACCGACAGCATTCGAGATCGGTACGGGCAACAACCACTCAGGTGTCGGGATGCTGTGGCAGGGCGAGCCAGTCCGACCAGGAGATCTCACGGCCGAGGAAGCGCGGCCGCTCGAACGGCCAGTCGGCGGCGATCCACTGCGGCACCAGCGCGTCGAGGGCCTGCTCGACCTTGCTGCCCACCAGCTCGTCCACCACCCACCAGGAGATCTCGCCGTCCGCGCCGGCCCTCTCCGGCGGGTCGATGTAGACACAGCCGAGCAGAACTGTCTCCGCCGCGTCGAACAGCGCGTAGTTGAAGGACTGGTGCGCGGCGATCTCCTTCTCGTGCCGCAAGAGGTCGGCCTGGTCGGCCTCGTAGGTCATGGTTTCCGCGGGCCAGCCCCAGGCCGGACCGAAAATGGTCCACAGCCGCTCGCGCGAACCCATCACAGCCGGATAGTCGAGCGGGGTGTCCGCCTCCCGGATCGGCCGCAGGTGATGGCCACCGCCCGGCAGCGGTACCAGGACGGGGTGGACGAAGTCATCGGGAAGCCAGCTCATGGCGCCCGACCGTAGCAGCGCGCGGCCGTCCGCTCCCCTGGATTTCCCCCGCATACCGCCAGGCCCTGCTCTCATGCCGGGCAAGGCCCGCGAGCACCCGATCGAGACTCCCGTTCGATCGGCACACTCCATGATCGGCATGGAAACGGCTTCTTATGCGACAGCAGATTTGAGGGCTTTCCTGCCGATGAGCCCGCAGAGGCTACCGTGCGGTGGGGGACGTCCAGGTACCGATGTTCACGCCGCTGGCTTCCGCTCGACCGGGATCCACAACTGGGAGTCGGTCTCCGCGCCGATATCCACCGGCTGGGTCCGCAGGAGCTCCGGACCCGGCCGGGTCGTATACGGGTTCGAGGGGAACCACTGCGTGAACACGTCCCGCCACAACTCCTGGAGCGCGCTCGGATACGGTCCGTGGCTGTCGAAGACCGCCCAGGCCCCGGCCGGAACGTCGAGTGCGTCGAACTCCTCGACAGCAGCGCCGGGACCGACTGCCACGCCGACCCAGTAGTCCACCTCGGCGCCCTCCTCCCGACTGTCGGTCAGGTGCACCACCGCCGACAGGATCCCCTCCGGCTCTATGCCGGCCAGCCCCTTCATCCGGACGATCGCCTGCTCTTCCAGGCCCTCCACGTGCGCCGCAGCGGCCGCGTTGACCCCCTCGTGTACGAGCGGGACCATGGCTTTCCTGCCGACGACCCGGAACGACTCCTTCTCCACGATCCGGTACCGCATGGTCGTACTCCCTTCGACGACGAGGCGGAAAGACATCTGCGGCTGGGAAGTCAGCACGGCACCCGTGAGCCGGGCCTCGCCCGGCCCGATGCCGTGCACCGACCGGAACGCCCGGGCGAACGCCTCGCCCGAGCCGTACCCGTACCGCGTCGCGACATCCAGCAGCGTCCGCTCCCCGGCCAGCACCTCTGCACCGGCGACTGTCATCCGGCGGCGGCGCACGTAGACCGGGAGCGGCATGCCGGCGAGCGCGGCGAACAGCCGTCGGAAGTGATGCTCCGACACCGTGGCGATCCGGGCCACCTCGGCCATGTCGATCTCCCGGTCGAGGCAAGCCTCCAAGTGGTCCAGCGCCTGATTCAGCCGCTCCAGCATGCGTATCCGTCCTTCGTCCTTGTGTCTTCACTGTAGGAACGCCCACCTGACAACCAGTCGCAGCCTCGGGAGCCGCGGCGGCCGGCGGCCGAGCCCAGGTCGGAGCCGCTCGCCGCGTGGGGCGCCCTAGTGGTCATTGGTACTGGGCCTCGGGCACCGGGCCGGGCTGTCGACCGCGCGGCCGTCGGCCCGCCTTGATGGAGTACAGAAGATTCGATCGCGCACCGCCCGACAAAACCGGTGCGGGAATTGTCGGGCCGGAGCCCTGGGGGGCACCTGAGGCTTACGCCATGACTGATATTGAGGGACTCTGCGAGCCGCGGTTTGACGCAGTCTGTGAAGCACTGGCAGCTTCGCTCGGCAAGGACGACGTGGGCGCCTCGGTGGCCGTATACATTGACGGTGAGCCGGTCGTCGACATCTGGGGCGGATACGCCGATGCGGACCGTCCCGTCAGCTGGGAGCGCGACACCATCGTCGGCGTGAACTCGACGAGCAAGAACATGACGGCGCTGTGTGCGCTGATCCTGGCCGACCGAGGCCAGCTCGACTTGGCCGCGCCGGTCGCCGCCTACTGGCCCGAGTTCGCCGCAGCCGGGAAGGACAGCGTGCTGGTACGGCACGTACTGTCGCACACCGCGGGATTGCCGGACCTGTCCGGGCCGAGGGCGGTCGAGGAGCTGTACGACTGGGACAGCGTGACGGCAGGGCTGGCCGCGCAGGCGCCCGAATGGGAGGCGGGAACGGCAGCCGGGTACCACGCGCTCACCTTCGGATTCCTTGTGGGTGAGATCGTCCGCCGCATCACCGGCCGCAGCATCGGCGAGTTCTTCGCTGAGGAAGTGGCCCATCCGCTGGGCGCGGACTTCCACATCGGACTCGCTGCGGAGCACGACCACCGCGTCGCGCCGCTCATCCCGCCACCTTCACTGACCGACGAGTACACCGCCGGCGCACCGTCCGGACCGGGCGACGTACCCCGGGAGAAGACCGGCGCCGCCATTCGGGTCAAGGACGTCAACTCAGTGGCCTGGCGCCGTGCCCAGATCCCTGCGGTGAACGGCTTCGGCAATGCTCGCTCTGTCGCCCTCGTTCAGTCGGTCCTGGCAAACCGGGGAACGGCCGGCGACGTGCGGCTGCTGTCCCCCCAGGGTTGCGAGCCCGCCTGGCAAGAGGTGTTCCGCGGCGAGGACCAGATCCTGGGGAAGCCGATGTGCTGGACGGTGGGCTTCGGCAAGTTCGGCAACACCTTCGGCTGGGGCGGCTGGGGCGGCTCGCTAGTCGCGAGCGACCCCGGCTCACGCATGACGGTGGCCTACGTCATGAACCAGATGATCGACCGGGACCGTCAGGAGGACAACCGCGGCATGGAGATCATCATGGCCGCCTACCGCGGACTGCACTGACAGGCAACGGAGCGGTCTGAGCCCGCACAGGCTGCCCTTCGCCTGATCGAGCGCTTCCCTGTCCCCGTCACCGTACTCTGGGCCGCGTCGTTTGGAGATCGCTCGGCCTGCCAGCGGGCCCGCACCACTCCGTCGCCGTCAGGCTTGACAGCAGAGAGCAGCGGCATGCGTTCATCGGCGTGCATGGGGAGAAGCGCTGCAGCGTCAGCACCAGCGATTCGGGCAGCCAGCTCCGGGAACTCGTCCTCGTCAGCCGGCTTCGTTCTGGAGGGCACCCGTAGCGGGGCCCATCGGCATGCGGACGGCCCGCATGACATGCACCTGCACGCTTGCGTCCGACAGCTCGTCCAGGTCAGATAGCCTACGCTGTGTCGTAAGGGACGCTTGTAGTAGCGGACATCGTTGGCGATGAGGGTACGAGGCCAGCGACGCGCCGGACTTTGAAACGGAAGTTGCAGCGGGCACCCCTGGCCGTCGTGGTCCTCGCCGCAGCGGGCGCTATCTGGTGCGGTCGAGGAAGTCCAGCACTCGATGAGAGACCTGCGCGGCGGCCTGCCCGTCGTAGGACGGCAGACTGCTGTCGGTGAACAGGTGCCTGTCGCCGGGGTAGAGGAAGAGCTCGGCATCCGCGGCCATCTCGACGAGCGCCCGCGCTGCGTCCACATCGCCTTCCCCGGCGAAGAACGGATCCGCGTCCATGCCGTGGACCTGGGCCGGGACATCGTGGGGCCAGGCACCGCCGAACTCCGCGACCGGGATGCATGCCTCCAGCAGCAGCGCGCCCCTCGCGCCGGGTCGGGTCTGAGCCAGCTTCTGCGCTGGCAGGACGCCGAGCGAGAACCCGAGGTAGACGAGCTCCGCAGAATGCTCCTCGGCAGCGGCGGCTCCACGCGCGATGATCGTGCCGAACCCGGCGTTCTCGGCGTAGCCGATGCCCTCCTGAAGGCTGTCGAATACCTGCCCCTCATACAGGTCGGGGACGTGGACGGTGTGTCCGGCCCGCCGCAGTTGCTCGGCGAACTCGTGGACGCCGAGGGTCAGCCCGTGCCCGTGGTGAAAAACCAGAACCTCGGCCATGTCGCTCCCGTCGTACTGCGGTGCCCGGGCGGCGC
Organism: Streptomyces sp. NPDC019396; assembly: GCF_040632375.1. NCBI lineage: Bacteria > Bacillati > Actinomycetota > Actinomycetes > Kitasatosporales > Streptomycetaceae > Streptomyces > Streptomyces sp. NPDC019396. The sequence goes on from NZ_JBEYBS010000035.1 coordinate 10,739, forward strand.
CGCAGCACGAGTATGGAGGGCGGCACTGACATCTGCGCGTCCTAGCCGGACGGGATTTCAGACCGTTGGAGCCCGGTCGGCAAGACGCCGCGAGCTTCCCGGCAAACCGATCCCGTCTCGCACAGCTCCGCTGCTGCGGAGCCGTCTCATCGGTGTGCTGCCGGGCCGAAACGGCCCGCCGGTGGAGTCACCGGGCCGTGAAGTGCGTTCAGGCGCCCGTGTCACGGTCCACGGAAAGGCGCTGCAGGTGGCCTGCGGGCGTCGGGCGGAACGCGGCGGGCGCTCGGAGCGGACCGGGCGCAGCGGACACGGGTGGTCGCCGCCGGACGGCTCTCCAGGCGCTTGGCCGCAATGCTCCCCGACAGCCTTCGCACTTCCCGTACTCGCCCCGTTCAAGCCGTTGCAGCGCCGCGTCCTGTGCTTCCAGGTGTTCGCGCGCCCGCGCCATCAAGGCGGCGTGGGCCCTCTCGAAGGCGATGCTGTCCCCTTCGGGGTCGTGCTCGTCGTCCACCGCGACCAACGAGTTGGCTGCGACGGGGGATCCCACCTCGGCGCCCCGCCCCACACCCACCACCAGGACATCCACACCACGATCCCGCTGACGCCCGCCTACTGCCGCCCACCACCCACTTACAGGGCGCGAGTCAGCTGCTTCAGTTCGATGATGGTCGCGACGGCGCGCAGCCAGTTGGCCGCGGTGTCGTCGGCGGCGATCCCGCCCACGAGTTCGGTACCGGCTCGAAGCCACTCCCGTACGAGGACGGCCGCCTCCCAGCGGGGTAGGGGCTCGGGCAGCTCCGCGGCGCGGGCGAGTCCGCCGGCGCGCACGGTGTCGGCGAGGAAGGCCACCGAGCGCGGCTCAGTGCCGAGGCGGTCGAGGACGACGGCCGCAGCCGCGGCGCCGTCGCCGAACAGGGCGGTTCGCCGGCTGCCCGGTGGGGCGGTGAGGCCGTAACGCAGCAGGACGGTGATGTCGAGCTGGGCCAGCTCGTCGTCCGTGCGCTCCGGCGGATAGCGGGAGTCGTCGTTCATCGTGGGGCCTCGGATATCTCGTCTCGTCTGACCGGTCCGCTGCGGCTCAGTTGACGGTGACGGTGTAGGTGATGCGCTCGGGGGCCGGGGAGGGGGTGGCCGCCCCTGTGGTCGGGACTGCGGAAGGTCCGGTCGGCTCGGGAGGCAGGGTGGAGTTGTTGCCTTGGCAGGTGGTGAAGGTGCAGTGCACCAGCGTGAACCGTGTGGTCCCCTTGCCCCTGGCCTCGAAGGTGAAGGTGAGCCGGCCGCCGGCACCCGCCACAGGCTCGTCGCCGGAGTCCGACGCGTAGTCCTGGCCGCGGCTGATCAGCACCGGGCTGTCTGGCTCGGGGGCGACCAGGTACCAGTACTCGCGGGTGGAGGGGTTCTGGTCGACGGTGAGCGTGAAGCGCTCGCCCGGCTTGGCGTTGATGCTGGTGTCCTTCACCGGGTGGCTCGTCGCGGGGCTCGGGGAGCCGCCGCCCGGTTCGTCGGTGCCCGAGCCGCAGCCCGTGGCCAATGCGAGGAGGACAGCCGCCGCGGTCGCGGCACCGCCCCTGCTACCGCGGAAGATAGACGCTGTACGCGTTGGGGAGATCACTGTTGGAAGCCTTGCCCATGCGGCCGTTGATGAAGTCGTCCTCGCTGACCCAGGTGGTCGAGCCCCAGGGGTTGTACACCTGGAGCATGTCACCCTCCTGGGCGATGATGGTCATGGCGTGGGCGCCCTCCTTGCCCGAGACGTCGACCGGCACCGGCCGCCCCTGCGCCACCGACTTCTCGACTTCGGTGAGGACCCCCCTGCGGTCCGCGGCGCTGTTCAGGTCCTGGCGCTCGTAGTCACTGCCGGTGGCGCTGCCGACGGTGGTGTCGTTGATCCGCTCCTGCCCCTCGGGCCCCATGCCGGTCCAGTTCTCGCCGCCGTCGCCTTCGTTGTGCAGCCGGTGCTGTTCGGCCACCAGGCGCTGCTTGAAGGCGTTGGGGTCGTCCTGCTGCCCGTCGGGTCCGCCGGTGAGGTCGAGCGCGTACAGGGGATCGACCAAGGCGCGGGACATGACGGTGGACGAGGCCACACAGGTGCCCTCGGAGCCGTCACCGCCCTGGACCCACCGCTGGCCGTTGAACGTGACGTAGTCCTTGTTGTTGTTCGAGCCGTCCGGCGCCAGGCCCTCGTCGTTCATGCTGTCCGCGCCGGTGACCACCGGAGTGAGGTGCTGGCGCAGCCAGTCGGGGTCCTTGCCGTGGATCTTGTTCTGGAACTTCTCGATCTCGGCGACGCTGTGGCCGGCGGCCAGGGCCTTCATCAGGTAGGCCCGCTCCTGTGGGCTGTCCGACTTCGCCAGCATCCGCTCCATCGCCATCTCGTCGTCGAGGCTCAGCAGGTCCATACGCGTCGACGCGCGCGCCACGTCGCCGGAGGTGAGGATCTCGTTCAGCTCGGTGTCGGCGCCCGCGACCCCGGTGTCGGCGAGCATCAGTTTGTCGACGGCGGTGAGTTCGCTGGTCTCCATCTTCCCGGCACGTGCCTCCGCCGCCCACTTGTTCAGGTCCCGGGCCGCGACGCGGGTGGCCTCCTGCGCGTCTGAGACCGCGGCGTGCATCAGGTCGACCGCGTAGGAGCCGAAGTGGGCGGCGTTCTTGCGGTCCCACTCCTCCTCGTCGTCCTCGTGCAGGTCGTCGAAGAAGCCGTCCTTGCCGCCGAGCATCTTCTTCTGCTCCAGCAACTGTCCACGGCCCTGCTCGTCCTTGCGTTGCGCGGCGCCGATCGCGTCGGACAGCGTCAGCAGTACCGTCGCACAACCATGGAACGCCTCGCTCATCCCGGACACGGACCGCCCGGCGGCGTTCACCACGTCGGAGGCCAGGGCGCTCGTGTCACCGACCCACACCTCCGGAAGACCCTTACGGCCCACCCGGTCGACCTGGTCAAAGACGCTTCCGACCGGGTCCACCTGGCCGTGGTAGAGCCTTGCCAGGCTCTCCAGCACGCCCTGGTCGCCGCCCGGTTCGGGCACCGAGAGGGCGTTGTCGATCAGGTCGAGGAGCTCGTTCTTGCTCCCGGCACCGAGCATCTTCTTGGACAGCCCGGCGAGCCAGTCGAGACGGAAGGAAGGGGAGTCGAGGGGAGAGGAGAAGAACGACACCGGCCCATTCCTCAGTAGCTCGACAGGACCGAGGTGCGCCCGCCCTGCGTCGAAGTATCGGTGAGGCTGCTCGTGCCGCCGGTGGGGACGCTGTCCACGTGCGTCCGTACCAGGCCGTCGGTGCCGCGGTAGGTCTTCTTGGACAACTGCACCTTGCCACCGAGCTCGTGCAAGGCCGACGCCAGTGTCTTGGCCTCCGCCTCCCAGGCCTTGACGAACGCGTTCAAAGCCGACGCGGCGTCTTCGCCGCCGACATCGCGGTACGAGTAACTCGTGCGAGCCTTCACGGCCGAGGTGACGCCCTCCATGTCCGTTCCGGCATCATCGAGTTGCTGGGCCTGGCCGGTCATACCTGACTTGATTTGGTAGCCATCCGGGCCCACCGCGCCTCCCCCGTACAACATCGATCTCGACCGCGGGCAGGCTAACACGCACCGTACATACGAACGATCACACGCCATCCGTCCCACACACCTCCTCCACCTCACATCCCAACGGCATGCCTGGGTCGCCCATCCCGGCCCCGGCGATCGGCTGCAACTCGCCGTAGGCGTGCAGCGCGTACGAGGTGCCCGCGCGGTAGCGGGCCCCGCGGCCGCTACCGCTCGTCGGGTCCGCCTGCCGCATCGCTCACACCGGCCGACGCGACCGCCCGGTCACGCTCACGCCGCACTCGCTGGTGAGTTCGGCGGTCGAGCATCTGCGGCCGATGACCATGAGACCGCCACAGGGGGTGTGGCCGGGGACGACCGGGCAGGGCTGGTTGCGCGACGCGTGGCCCGCGCTCTACCAGCCGGTGACGGCCGCCGACGCCCTTGTCATCGCCGGGCCGATCCGGCTGGGTGATCGCAGCTCCACGAAGGACGCGGCCACGCCCATTTCGCAACGCCCCTGGCACCGTCGCCCCGGCGACGCCGCATGGTCACGCCACTTCCGCGCCTGGTCGCAATCTTCGCAGCGCAACACGGACGAGCACTGTATCGACCGCCTGAAGAAGCGGCATGGCATTCGCCACCCACTGCGAGAAGACCTCGACCACCTACTGCCCGACCACACATCGCAAGGCAGCCTTCCGCTGACCTGCTCGCCGACCTCTGAAGACGTGCTGTGCGACGATCGGCAGAATCGCATCTTCCGGATACTCTGACGGTCGCCGGGGCCATGGATCGTGAGCGTTGCGCCGAGCGGCGGGGACGAACGTGATCGGGGCCGACGAGTGCGACGAGGAGTGGGCAGATGACACGCGGGGCGCGTCTGGCCCCTCTGAGGGGCCTCATGGCGGGTGGCAACCGGCGGCAGGCCTTGGCCGGACCCAAGACCGACCTTCACCGTCGCGGCCGTGAGCATTGCCGCGCCTGCGCAGAATGGGCTGACGAGGACCCTCCCGCCCCGGGCCGGCTCAGGAAAGAGTGGTGCCGAGCGGTAGGCACACGGAACCGCCGTAGGCGTCTCCTTACCGCCCTCGCCGGACACCACTTAGTCGGTCCGACGTCCTGCGCGGACGGGTGGCTGCACCCTCAACGTTCACAGGGAGCGTCCGCGACGCCGCTGAGCCCCGGGCCGACCGAACGGCCGTCGAGTCATGCACACAAGGGAAATCGGAGAAAATGACCGCAGAACGCAGCCCTCACCACCCGGCAGCGGACAACGACGCCGACGACGTGGGCGATGCGTTTCGAGAAGGGGGGCGCTCCCTTGCTCCCGCGGACCGCGGGGCGATGTCCGTTCCAAGCGTGTACCACCCGGCCGCACCCGTCCCGCTCAACGAGTCGTGGATAGCCGCCTTCGAGGAAGAGCAGACCTCCTCGGCGTCCACGAGTCACCCGGGCCACGGGCACGGTCGTGGCACGGACCGAACAGAGCGTGGCACCGCAGGAAGAGGCTCCAGCCGCCCGAAATCGTCAGCCGCCCGGCGGATCCGCACCGCGTTGTTCGTCGGCGTGAGCGTTGCCGCCCTGACGGGCGCGGTGGTGGTCTTCGGTGACGAGGAGCAGCGCCCGGATGCCGGGCTTCCCTCCGATGTCATGCGATCGCCCGCAAGGCTCCCTGCCTCAGGGACCGCCGGAGATCCTGGCGCCAGTACGGCGGCCGTACCCCCACGCACGACCACCGATACGTCACCGTCAGCACCCACGGCGAAGCCCAGCAAGGGGGCCGCACGACGCAGCGCTGCACCTGAGGTATCCGGCAGCCCCGCAAATGTCGCTTACGTAGGTGCCGCATCGTCACTGTGCCTAGATGCCTCCAGCACACGGCTGCAACTTGCCACATGTGACGGCGGAGCCCCCCAGTTGTTCACCTCTGGCAGCGCACACGAGCTTCGGACCGCGACCGGCCTGTGCGCCGGCGTACCTGGCGGAGAGACTCGCGGATCTCTCGTGGTCGCCGAGAAGTGCACCGGCGATCAGCAGCAACGCTGGACGGTCCTCGACGACGGCAGCGTTCGTCAAGGCGCTCTCTGCCTGGATGCGTTCAACGCGGGGACCGAGCCTGGAACACCGATCCAGCTGTGGGACTGCGGCGGCGGTGACAACCAGGTGTGGCGTGCGTCGACTGAGGGTCACTGACAGGCTTACGGCCGAGCCGCCGGGCCTGGCAGCCGGAATCAACGAACAAATCAGCATGTCGTGCCGGGTGTCCGTCCGCCCTGGTGTGCACCTGGAGTCGCGGCCCGTGGCGTCAGCGGATCGGCCGGCCGCGCAGCCTACCAGGGGTGGTGTGCAGTCGTTCCCGCAGGAGCGACGTGAGTGTCGCAGCGTTCTCATAGCCCACCCGACGGGCCACCACACCGGTCGGCAGATCCGTGGTGCGCAGCAGGTGCGTCGCCTGCTCGAGCCGGATGTGCTGGGCGAAACGCAGTGGTGAAATACCGAGGACCCGGTCCAGTGCCCGCTGCAGGGTACGTTCGCTGGCCCCGACTGCCTTGGCCGCGTCCGCGATGCGCAGGGGCTGGGCGATGTGCTCGCGCACCCAGCGTTCGAATGCGCTCACTGTGGGATCCGTACGTGCGAGATGGCCAGGTATGGCGTAACTCGCCTGGCTGGGACGGTCGTCGACGACGAGGTACCGCGCCGTGAGGTCGGCGAGCGCGGGGCTGGTTCCCCGCACCAGGGAGAGGGCCAGATCGAGATGGGCCATTGCCGCGCCAGCGGTCGTGACCCCGTCCGCCTGCGTGAGCATGTGGGTCTCGTCCAGGGCCACCCGTGGGTAACGCTGTCGGAAGTCCGGTCCCAGCCACCAGCTCGTGGTGGCCGGGAGCCCGTCCAGCACACCGCTCTCGGCCAGCATCCAGGTGCCGGTGCAGGCTGCCGCCAGGGGCAACCCGTCGGCCCGTGCCTGCTGGACCGCGTCGCGCACCGGCTGTTGCCCGGGCCCACCCACCCACTGCGTGAGCGGCCCCGGCCGCTTGTGCGCGACGGCCGGCACCACCAGCACGTCCGGCGGCACCGCGGCCCTGGGCAGGACCCCGTCCACGAGGAACCCGGCGGCGGTGCGTACGGGACCGGCAGGGCTGATGATCGTCACCTCCCACGGCGGCGGGGGCTGCGGCAGCTCCTCCCGTAGTTCGTCGGCCGTCTTCAGGACGTCCAACACCCCCGCGAGTCCCGAATCGAAGACGCCGTCACATACCAATACCGAGACCTTCATGTCGGAAACGGTAAAGGACGTGTCGGATCCGCCACTGGGAGGGGCCCGTGACCCGCGCTTACGGTGATCAAACCGATCGGAACACCATCCCAGACCGCCCGACCCTGACGGAGATCCCTCATGACCAACGACACCGCCAAGCTCGGCCTGCTCGCCCGCATCGAGGCCAAGCCCGAGCACGCTCAGGAAGTCCAGGACCTGCTTACCGGCGCCGTCACCCTCGCCGCGCAGGAGACCGGAACCACCGTCTGGTTCGCCCTGCGCCTCGGCCCCACGACCTTCGGCGTCTTCGACGCCTTCGCCGACGAGGAGGGCCGCCGCGCCCACCTGGAGGGACCCATCGCCAAGGCCCTCATGGAGTCGACCCCGCTCCTGGCGGAGGCGCCCGGCATCCGCCCGGTGGACGTCCTCGCCGCCAAGCTCCCCGCCTGACCGGATCGCACGGCTCGCCGCTCCCGGAAGTACCGGGGGCGGCAGGCCGCCCTCCCGGCATTCCCCACCTCAAGGTACGGGCGTGCACCAGGCCGCCCTGGGTGCATCCTTGCCGCGAGTCCTGGGCGGTGGCAGCGAACCTCCCCGTCACAGCCCTGGCCGGCGTGGGGTTCGTCGACGTCGAAGACGGCGCTGGTCCAGCAGTCGCCAGGGCCGACGGGCGGGCCCACCTAGTGCTCTGACCGGGAAGGTTCGCCGGGTTGGTGGTCGTGGCGGTTGGGTGTGCGGTGACGTCCGTTCGACTGCTGGAGGTGCGGTGGCAGAGCCTGTCCGTGTACGCGGGTTGACCGACGGGGAGGGCAGGATCTGCAGCGGATCGTGCGTCGGGGCAGCACCAGTTCGGTGCGGTGCCGGCGCACGATGATGCTGCCGGCCTCGGCCGGCGGGAATCGGGTCCCGGTGATCGCGCAACTGGTCCGGGCCGACGAGGACACCGTCCGCGACTTGATCCACCGGAGGAGCTCCGATCGGAGCTATTCCGCGACATCCTCGGACGCCAAGATCCGGAACAGCGAGAGTGCCTCGGTCAGATTGCCGGGCCCACAGGCGATGTGAAACGTCTGCTCAGACGTCCACGCCATGACCCAGTCGTGCTCGTCTCGAGTAACCCGCTGTTGGGGATGCTCCCGGTCAGCCAGTTCCGTCTCTTCGAGATTGATCTTGACGAACCACCCTGGGTTGTCGGTCTCTCGACCGTCACGCCCCGTTCGTGTTCCCAGTCGCCATCGCACTGCGCGGAATACCAGCTCTGCAACCACTCAAGAACGTGCTCGGGTCCGGACATGAACGCGACGGTAGGCGAACGACACGTGGACCAACGGCGCCCCGGTGAACTCTCCCGGCCAGAGCACTAGGTTCGGAGCTGCTTGCTGCGCCCGGTCGGCCAAACCCTGGCCGGTGGGGCGAGGCTGTCGCACGTCGGCGGGACATGCATCCGAATACAGCCCTTGCCTGCTGCTTTGGTTTCGTACATGGGCCAGGTCGGCATGCTGCAGCAGTTCCTCAGGGGTGATGCCGGGAGTGGCCAGAGCGATGCCGATGGAGGCCGAGACCATGGCTTCCTTGTCACCGAGGCGGTATGGCTCCATCAGGGCAGCCAGCAGACTTTCGGCGATGGCTCTCGCACCCCCAGGGGACGGCCCTGTCCCTCCCTCCAGCGGGGCCGCGAACTCGTCCCCGCCGAACCGGGCGACGGTGTCTCCCGCCCGCACGGATGTCGGGAGTCGGCGAGCGGCCTGGACGAGGAGGTCATCGCCCGCTGCATGCCCTGCGGCATCGTTGACTTCCTTGAAGCCGTCCAAGTCCACGAACAACACCGCAGGTGGGGCTGTGGCGGCGGTTCGCCTGCGCGTGGCCTGGGCGACTCGGTAGGCGTGGCAACGAAGCGCCGCCGAGGTCAGCAGCTCTGCTCCCGGAGGCCGCCCGGAAGGTGGTTCGGCTGCGCGGGAGAGAGGACGACCGCGTGCAAGTCGTCGTGCCGGTGGATCAGACCCTGCTGGACGCTGAGGGCGCAGACGCCGAGGAGACAGTGAACCTTTCGGCGTTGACGGAGTGTTGTCGATGGCTCAGGGGTTCAGGTTCGGCGGCTTTCTCGGCGCCACGGCTCGGCGGGTCGACAACGCCGAGGGCGACGCAGCCTTCGACGGACCGGGGCTCAAGGGCGTGAACGGTGTGCCAATAGGGTGATCTCATGTCCACCAGGTTGAGTTCCACGAGGGTCCGCGCCGCGCTCGGCGCGTCGGCCCGTATGTCCGTCGAGTCGTTGCTGATCCTCGTGACGGTCGCGGCGGCCCTGTGGCTGCTGGGTCGGATGTGGTCGGTCGTCTGGCCGCTGATAGTGGGATTGCTCCTCACCACGCTGACCTGGCCCCTGACCCGTTTCCTGCGCAGGCGGGGGTGTCCTCCCGCGTTGGCCGCGTCGGCCGTGACCGTGCTGTTCCTACTGGTCACCACAGGCGTCGTCGCGTTGATCGCCGTGCCGGTGGCCTCCCAGTCCGGCGAGCTGTCGGAAGGCGTGGTCCAAGGCATCCAGAAGCTGCGCGAGTGGGCTGCGGGACCGCCGTTGAACATCGGGGACGACCAGATCACGGGCGCCTTCGACGCCGGGATCGCCCGTATCCAGGGCAGTGCCGGGAGTGTGGTCACCGCTGCCGTCACGGGAGTGGGCACCGTGGTCAACGGTGTGGTCACGGCAGTCCTGGCGCTCTTCCTGATGTTCTTCTTCCTCAAGGACGGCCCTCGGTTCCTGCCATGGCTCACTCGTCAGCTGCCTGGTTCGCTGGCGACCCACGTCCCGATCGTGGTAGCGCGCAGCTGGGACTCGCTGGGTGCGTTCGTGCGTTCCCAGGCGCTCGTGGGCCTGATCGACGCCGTCCTCATCGGCATCGGCTTGTGGGTGCTGGGAGTTCCTCTGGTGCTACCGCTTGCCGTACTGACTTTCGTATCCGCTTTCGTGCCGATCGTGGGTGCACTGTTCGCCGGCTTGGTCGCGGTGCTCATCGCTTTGGTGTCGAACGGGCTGACGGACGCGTTCCTCGTGCTGGCGATCATCGTCGTGGTGCAGCAGCTCGAAGGCAATGTGTTGCAGCCAATGATCCAAAGTCGCGGTCTAGGCCTTCATGCTGCGGTGGTCCTGCTGGCGGTGACGTTGGGCGGCAGTCTGGCCGGTATCGTGGGCAGTCTGCTCGCCGTGCCAGCGGCCGCTATGACAGCGGTTGTCTGGAACTACCTCCGTGAGTTGTTCACGGACCCGACGCACGATCCGGAATCCGGCGAGCCCCGCGCCGTTGGTGTCGCTGACGCAGTGTAGGCCCGGCCCCGCCTCGAAGCCCGAAGTGGATGTTGCCGGTCGTGTAGGCTCGACACCGGCCTCAGCCGCGCCTGGTCCTCTCCGAGATCGCGTGTCGGATGCCCCGGCGGCGCAGCTACTCGCACCGGGGCCGTTGTTGTAGGCGTTGTCGGCCCCGAGACCGTCCGACTCGTGCGTGGCCCGCCAGGGCAGGGGTCCGGGGACGCGGATTCCAGGGCGGAGGGCGGGGGCGCGTCAGTCCCATGCACCGCTTGGCGCGAGGGTGTACAGCAGTTGCTGGGTCTGCGCCACGACACCACCGAGCGAGGTGGCCTCCTCCTGGTCCTCGATCCTGACCCAGGCCTTCAATTTGGCGTGAGCTTGCCAAGCTTCGGAGAGACTGTCAGCACGCTGCGACCGCGGGTCGTCACCCTCCGCGGGGATGCTCTGCCGTGGCAGCGGCGCGGAGGCGTCGGCGGCGTGCCGCAGTACCTCGCCCAGCGGCTCCAGCGCGTCGGCCGGGGGCAGGCGCAGGGACGGCGCATCGCCGACGGTGTCGGCGAGCAGGCGGGTCAGGGACATCAGGTGATGGACAACCGACTCCCAGGCGGCGTCCAGCTCGGACGGAGGCAGGGCCGGGCCCCGGCGGCGCAGCCGGTAGCCGGGGTTGAAGCGGTAACTCTCCTTCGTCCAGCCGCGTGCGTCGCGCAGTGCGGTGAGGCTGCCGTGGAGCCTGCGCGCGCAGTCGTGCCACCGTTCGGCGTCGACCCGGCCATAGCCCCTGTCCACACCGGCCCCGATGGCGCGCAGAAGACTCGCAGTCTCCTGGGCGAGCCGGTCCAGGTGGGTGTGCACGTCCCGCACATACACAGGTGGCAGGACCAGCGCGTTCACACTGATGCCGATGAGGGCCCCGATCAGGGTTTCCAGAAGTCGGTGGCCCACGTCGGCGAAGGATGTGGAGCCATACGCGAGAACGAGGACGGCGGTGGTCGAGGCGTAGATCCCCTGTGTCCCGAAGCGGGTCCAGGTCCCCAGGAGGACTGTGACGGGCAGGACGATCACCATGGCCATGGTGGTGCTGCCGGTGAAAGCCGCCGCCATCGAGGCCACCACCGCGCCGAGTGCGATGACGGTGAACTGCTGTGCCGCGGAGACCACGGAGCGGTAGACCGTGACCTGCACGAGAGCCACGGCCGCCCAAGGTGCCATCAGCGTCACCGACCCTCCCCACCACCATCCCGTGATCATCCAGGCCAGCACGGCTGCCCCCGCGGCCTTCATCGACTGGACCAGGACGTCCCGCTCACGTCCCGGCTCCCGTAGGCTCCGGAGCGCCGAGCGCCATGTCGCTGATGTCTCCGATGACATCCGGCGCCAGTACTGCATTGCGCTACTTCCTGCTTCCCTCAGCGATCATGTCGCGGCCGTGTCCGGGGTCCCCTTCGGACGAGGGGCACAGGCGGACGCGACTAGGGAAATTCCCTTACAAAGTCGGATAAAACTTCACAGAGGGATTCCGTCGTACGGAATCCCCCCGCGGGAGAGCATCCGCGCGACCGTGAAGCGGACGTTGGAAGTCTCCCCCGCCCGGTGTTGCATCGGTGCATCAGAGAAAGCGGGGCGGGGATGTTCTCGCCGTACTTGAGGTGCACGTCCAGAGCGGTGTCCGGGATGCGGTCGAAGAGGTCACCGCGCCAGTACCACTGGTATCCCGAGGGGATGAGCTCGTCGAACATGCCCTGCAGCGCGGGGTAGGGCATGGGCGTCGTGAAGTGGAAGGCCGGCGGCCCCGGGTCGTTCACCGTTGCGAGGGCCGATTCGAATCGGTCCAGGTCACCGGTGTAGCACCACACGATGCCGCACGACTTCTTCCCGTGCAGGTCCTCCGGGAACGGCGGGGCGGGCGGGACGGCGAGCCGGCCTGAGGCCGGCTGTCACCGGCGTCGCGGTCCAGGAGCGGGCGAAGGCGAAGCCGGTGAGGACGGGTAGTCGGCCGGCATCGTCCGCGCCGCTCCGGCAGGGAGCATGGCGGCGAGTGGCCCGTGAGCAACGCTCCGAATGCGCGGGGATGCCCGGCGGCCGCGTCGTGGTGGACCTGGGGCGTACGGGGCGGGGCGGACCGTATCCGTCCCGGGCCCACCGCGCGAACGGCGCCTGGCAGTTCAGCCGTCGAGGAGCCCGGCGAGGACCTCGACCGGGTCGTGGTGCGGTGAGGCGGCCGGCCACCACCGGCCGTCCTCCTGCCGGTACGGGTACCAGCGGCCGTCGCGGCCGTAGCGGAGCTGGAGCCCGCTGCCGGCCAGGGTCCAGTGGTTGTCCCGCACCTCCAGCTCGGGGAGCTCGTTCTGCTCCCAGCCCGCGGTGAGCGCGGTGCGGGCCCGGGCGGTGTCCTGTTTCAGCGGCGTCCAAGCCTCCTCCAGCACGTCCAGGCCGGTGCTCCCGCCCAGCCGCCACGCCTCGGCCGCCCGGTCCAGCTGCTCCGGGCTGCCGCAGGCCTCCCGAAGTCGGGCCAGGACCTGCGAACCCGGGCGGGTCGCGGCGATCCGTACGCAGTCCCGCCAGAGGCCAAGCGGCGCCGGCGGCTCGGCGGTGAAACCGTGGGTGTAGGCGAGCAGTTCACGGGCGCGCACGGCCGCGGTGGTGACCAGCTGCTCCAACGGGTCGGCTCCGGCCCCGTCGGACGTGTCCTGCCTGACGGTCGGGCCGGGCAGCGGCGGCAGCTCGGGAAGCGCCGCGGGCCCACGGCCGAAGACCTCTTCGGCGGGAGTGCCGTCCGGCAGCCGCGCCGCAGCGGCCTTCGTTTCTTCCTCCGCCCCATCGGCGTCGTCCTCGTCCCCGAGGCCGCTGACGATCGCCTGCATCAGCATGACGGACCGGAGTTCCTCCTGCGCCGCCTCCGCTCCGCGCCCCCGCAGCAGGAGCAGCAGCATCGTGTCCTCGTCCAGCAGCCAGGACGCCTGGTAGCAGAGCGCGGCCGCGTGCTTGCAGGGGTGATCGAACGCGTCGCAGTCGCAGTCCGCCTCCAGGTCGCCGTAGCCGGGCAGCAGCCGCACCCGTGCGTCCTCGGCGGCCTCCAGCAGGTCGGGCGGCAGTCGGCCGGCGAGCAGTTCATCGATGACGTCCGACCGCTCCGCTGTCTTCTCCCAGAGCAGCTCCCAGTCGTCCTCGTCAAGCTCCTCCAGGGTGAGCACGGTCCTGAAAGAGGTGTCGCCTTCGTAGCCGGTGGTGGAGATGCGCCCGGGGCTGATCGTGATCGGTCCGAGCCGGCCGGTGCGCGCGTAGGCCCGGCCCTTCTTCAGGGCCTCCTCGTCCAGGGAGGTGTCTTCCAGCGCGTCGGCCCAGGCCTTGCCCCACCAGGACTGGCCGCGTGCCCGGCTGCCCCGGCGCGCGGCGAAGGCCGGGAAGCCCCGCGCGTCCGTCTCGTCTCCGCTCATCCCGTACTCCTCAGCTCGACCAGGCCGGCCAGCTCGTCGTTGGTCAGTTGCGTCAGTGCCTGCTCCCCCGTGCCCAGCACGGCGTCCGCGAGGCTCTTCTTGGCTTCGAGCAGGTCGGCGATGCGGTCCTCGACCGTGCCCTCGGCGATCATCCGGTGCACCTGGACGGTGCGCGTCTGCCCGATGCGGTGGGCGCGGTCGGTGGCCTGGGCCTCCACCGCCGGGTTCCACCAGCGGTCGTAGTGCACGACGTGGTCGGCGCGGGTGAGGTTGAGTCCGGTGCCGGCGGCCTTGAGGGAGAGCAGGAAGACGGGCACCTCCCCGTCCTGGAACTGACGGACCATCTCCTCGCGGCGTGGCACCGGGGTGCCTCCGTGGAGCAGCAGGGTGGGGACGCCGCGCTCGCGCAGGTGTGCCTCCAGCAGCCGCGCCATGGTGACGTACTGGGTGAAGACCAGGGCGGCTCCCCCCTCGGAGGTGATGGTGTCCAGCAGTTCGTCGAGCAGTTCCAGCTTGCCGGAACGGCCGGTCAGCCGGGTGCCTTCCGCCTCCTTGAGGAACTGCGCGGGATGGTTGCAGATCTGCTTCAGGCCGGTGAGCAGCTTGAGCACCAGGCCACTTCGGGCGATGCCCTGGGTGGCTTTGATCTGCGCCATGATCTCGCGGACATGGGTCTCGTACAGGGTCCGCTGCTCGGGGGTGAGGGAGACCGGACGGTCCGTCTCGGTCTTCGGCGGGAGTTCGGGGGCGATGCCCGGGTCCGACTTCTTGCGGCGGAGCAGGAACGGCCGGACCAGTTCGGCCAGTCGCTGTGCGGTGGAGCCGTACTCTCCCTCCTCGCCCGGCGGTGGTCCGAACTCCGCGCGTTGCTTGTGCTCGGCCTCGATGGCGGCGATCCAGCGGCGGCGGAAGTGGCCGTGGCCGCCGAGGAGTCCGGGGGTGGTCCAGTCGAGGACGGCCCAGAGTTCGGAGAGGTTGTTCTCGACCGGGGTGCCGGTCAGGGCGATCCGGGCATCGGCGGGGATCAGTCGCAGCGCCCGCGCGGTGCTGGAGTGCGGGTTCTTCACGTGTTGCGCCTCGTCGGCGACCACCATGCTCCAGCGGTGTGCACCGAGCCGCTCGGTGTCCAGGCGCATGGTGCCGTAGGTGGTCAGGACGAAGCCGGAGTCGGCGCCGGCCAGGGTGCGGCCGGGTCCGTGGTAGCGGCGGACGGGCGTGCCGGGGGCGAACTTGCCGACCTCACGCTGCCAGTTGCCCAGGAGGGAGGCGGGGCAGACGACGAGGGTGGGGCCGGCGCTCTCCAAGTGCTCTTGGCGCAGCAGGTGCAGCGAGATCAGCTGGACGGTCTTGCCCAGGCCCATGTCGTCGGCGAGGCAGCCGCCGAGGCCGAGCGAGGTGAGGCGGTCCATCCAGCGCAGGCCGCGCAGCTGGTAGTCGCGCAGGGTGGCCGCGAGCGCGGCGGGCTGCTCGACCGTTTCGGTGCCGCCGTCGGGTTCGGCCAGGCGTCGGCGCAGAGCGAGCAGCCAGGTGCTGGGCGCGACCCGAACCTGCTTGCCGCCGGTCTCGGTGTACCCGGTGAGGGCGACGGCGAGCGCCTCGATGGCGGTGAGCGGCTTGAGGTCGCGGTCGCGGGCCTTGCGGGCGATGTCGGCGCCGATCAGCACCCAGTGCCCGCGCAGCAGGGCCAGCGGCTGGTCGACGGCGGCGATCTCGGCCGTCTCCTGCTCGGTCAGGGCCTCTCCGTCGAGGTCCAGTTGCCAGCGCAGGCCGACGGTGCCGTCGCCGCCGAAGAAGGAGCGCATGTCGGTGGGCGGGGTCCGCTCGCCGCCGACGACTACACGGGTGGTGAGGGAACGGACGGCGTGCTCGGGCCAGAGCACCTCGACGTCGTGGGCGGCGAGTCGGACGGTGGTGTCGCCGAGCAGGTCCTGGACCTCGCGGGCGGTGAGTTCGAGGGCGGAAGGCACCGGCAGCAGGCGGGAGAGGGGCTGCCAGACGTCGGCGGCCCGTCGTACGGCGAGGACGGTGTCGGTCTGGGCCCGCGGTCCGAACCCTGCTGCCTCGACTGAGGCGAACAGCTCGTCGGCGTCGGCGCTGTGGGTCGGGTCGGCCCGGCTGGAAACTTGGGGCACCAGGCGCAGGGCGGGCGCCTGGTCGTCGCCGTCGGCGGGCACCAGGTCGAGGCGCAGGGCCAGTCGTACGCCGGAGTCGATGCCGGCGGAGATCTCCTCGGCCCAGGCGCGCAGTTGGGGGACGTACTGTGGCTCGACGGCGGCGAAGGCCCGGCGGCCGGCCACGGCCGGGGCGGCGGCGGTACGCGGCAGGGTGTCGGCGACCGCGTCGACGAAGGAGCGGAGCAGGGCGGCGGCGTCGGGCAGCAGCAGCGGGCCGCCCGGCGGTACGGGCAGGGGGGCGGCGAGCGCCTCGGCCGGTGCCGCGGCGGCCAGTTCGCGAATGCGCTGGACGTCCTCCGGGGCGAGCGGGCCGGCGCGCCACGTGTCGTGGCCGGTGGCGGAGACGCCGGGAAGCAGCCGTTCGCGGGCGGCGAGATGCAGTCCGAGGGCGGTCGCGGCGCCCCAGTACGCGGCGGAGGGGCTGGGGGTGACCTCTGCGGTGCCGTTCGCCGTCCCGTCGGTGGTCGCTCCGGTGTGGAGCCGACGGGCCAGCGTAAGGGCGGGCAGGGCCTCGGCGACGGTGAGCCTCAGGACCGGGCAGCGGAGCACCGCGACGGTGCCTCCGTCGGCGGTGACCAGGTCGGCTTCACCGGGTTCGCCGAAGGGCAGCCGTGCGGCGGGGTCGGGGCCGGCCGGGGCGTCGGGGTACCGGAAGGCGAGCCTTCCGGTACGCGCCGGATCGCCCGCCTCAAAGACCACCGCGCACTGCGCCAGCAGGCCGGCCTGCTCATGTGACATCCACACCATCTGTTCCGCCCCCTGTTTCTGCACTCCGGTCAACGTCCGCCGTCCACACGGCGCTTTGCCAGTCGGCTGTCTTCTGGGTGCGGGTCCATCGCGAACGGGTTCGGCTCATCGTCCGCAAGCACGCCGACGAAAGGCTCCCCCTCCCCGGCGAACGTGTAGGCGCCGCCTTCGATCCGCTCGATCAGACCGCGCGTCCATTCCGCGCCGGCGTCGGCCGAGTGCACCCACAAGTTCATGATCTCGCCGATGTGCCCGAGCTGCTCGGGCCCGTCCTCCGGCGTGTAGTACTCAGTGACCGTGGACCGCCACTGCTCGAGCCCCGCGATCCGCTCCCTGAGGAGCGCAACTGCCTCACCCCTCGGCAGATCGACGATGAAGCCGATGCCGGCCGAGAGCACGTCGGCCTTCTGCTCGTGCGAGCTCAGGGCCTCGCGCAGCAGTGTGAAGTACTCCTCGGTTCCCTTGTCGTTCATCTCGTACTCCACGCGGGGCGGGCCGCCGACGGTGCTCGGTGCGACCTCATGGGCGACGAGGAGTCCTTGCTTCGTCATGTGCTTGAGTGCGTGGTAGATCGAGCCCGGCTTGGCGTTGGACCACTCGTGGGCGCCCCAGTACTCCAGGTCGTTGCGTACCTGGTAGCCGTGCGCCCGTCCGTGCTGGCGGACCGCACCGAGAACCAGTAGCCGGATCGCTGACATGCACATCTCCCTTCTAGATAACTTTGACTAGATTAGCCCCATCCAAGCCCACCCAGCCGTGAACCTTGCAGCTCTCGCAAGGTAATCAAGTTTGACTAACTATCTACGGTGCCCTACCTTGCACCTCTAGTCAAATTTAACCACTGCGGCGAGGGAGACTGTTTTGTCTGACTGCGATCTGGCGATCGTTGTCGAAGGTCTGCGAAAGAGGTACAAGGGCAAGCAGGCCCTCGACGGCCTCGACCTCACGGTCCGAGCGGGGACCGTCCAGGGGGTTCTCGGCCCCAACGGCGCCGGCAAGACCACGGCCGTACGCATCATGTCCACGCTACTGCGCCCCGACGAGGGGCGTGTCGAGGTGGCGGGCATCGACGTGACGACCCGGGCCGGCGAGGTGCGCTCGCGGATCGGGCTGCTCGGCCAGAGCGCCGCCGTCGACGAGGAGCTCAGCGGCCGCCAGAACCTGGAGATGTTCGGCCGCCTCCACCACCTCGGCGCGCGCCGCGCCGGCACGAGGGCTGATGAGCTGCTGGCCCGGTTCGGGCTCGCGGACACCGGCAACAAGGCGATCAAGCAGTACAGCGGCGGTATGCGGCGGCGGCTCGATCTGGCGGCGGCTCTCATCTCCCGGCCGCAGGTGCTCTTCCTGGACGAGCCCACCACCGGACTCGACCCCCGCGGCCGCACGGAAGTGTGGAACGCGGTGCGGTCCCTGGTGGGCTGCGGCACGACCGTCCTGCTGACCACGCAGTACCTGGAGGAGGCAGATCAGCTGACCGACCGGATCTCGGTGATCAACCACGGGAGGGTCATCGCGGAGGGCACGGCGGACGAGCTGAAGTCCGAGACGGGCGGCGACCGGATCGACGTGGTCCTGCACGACACGGCCCAGTTGGCCCGCGCCGCCTCGCTCCTGTCCGGCGAGGTAAGGGTGGACGAGGACCGGCGGATGGTCAGCGCCTCGGTCAGCGACCGGATGGGCGCCCTGACCGCGACCGTGCGGGCGCTGGAGGCGGCCGGCATCAAGGCGGAGGACGTCGCGGTACGCCGGCCGACCCTCGACGAGGTCTTCATGCACCTGACGAAGGAGGACGCCGCATGACTGCGACCCATGGTGTGAGCACGGTTGGTGTGAGTACGGCGCACGGCACGGGTTCGCAGCTGAGCTGGGCGGCGGCCGACTCATGGACGATGACACGGCGCGAACTGGCGCACTGGGCTCGTCAGCCGGTGCAGGTGGTCGTCGGGCTGGTCTTCCCGGTGATGATGCTGCTGATGTTCAGCTACCTGATCGGCGGCGGACAGGGCGTCGAGGGGGACTTCACGTCCTACCTGGTGCCCGGCATGCTCACCATGACCATGGCCTTCGGTCTCGAGGCGACGATGCTCTCGGTCACCCAGGACCTCGGCAAGGGGGTCATCGACCGGTTTCGCTCGATGCCGATGAACTCCGGCGCGGTCCTGGTCGGACGGAGCATCGCCGACATGCTGCAATCGGCGTTCGGCCTCACCGCGATGATCGCGGTCGGATACGCGATCGGCTGGCGCTGGCACGAGGGATTCGCCTCCTTCCTGGGTGCGGTGGGACTGTTGTTGCTGCTGCGGTTCGCGATGCTGTGGATCGGCATCCACCTGGCGATGGTCGCGGGCAAGCCGGAAATGGTGCAGGCGGTGCAGATCCTGGTATGGCCGGTCAGCTTCCTCTCCAACGCCATCGCCTCGCCCGAGTCGATGCCGTCGTGGCTGGGCGCGATCGTGGAGTGGAACCCGATGTCCGCGACGGCCACCGCGGCACGCGGCCTGTTCGGCAACCCGGGCGCGGTCGGTGACTCCTGGGCCGCGACCCATGTGGAATTCCTCGCGGTGGCCTGGCCGGTGGCCCTGATCGCGGTGTTCTTCCCGCTGGCCGTGAAGAGGTTCCGGGACCTGAGCCGCTGACGAACCCCGGCCCCGGTCTGCGATCCGTTCGCCGGATCGCAGACCGGGGCCGGGGCGTTCACACTCCCTGCCACAGCCGTCACCTGCCCGTTTGCTCTCCCGCCGCCGTGTACGCGGTCAGGCCGTGGCGTGGTCGTGGCAGTCGGCAGCGTGGATCACCCCGTGGGCACGAGCGGCGGTGAGCTGGTGGGTGCGGCCCGGCGGTGCGCGCGAGTGCCACAGCGCGATGCCATTCCGGGGCGGGCCATGACGGCGACGTTCATCCCATGGTGGCGGTGCTTGTGCGAGTAGTACGGCTCGTCGCCGACCACCTGGCCCCTCCTGGTCAGGTGTCGTCCCGGCGAGGAACTCGCTCGGGACGCGGTTGCCCAGCGCATCCAGCAGGGTGGGGCACGCTCGGCAGGACGTCGACGGTTTCGGTCACGTACCGGCTGGCGTGGCGGTCGATACGCCGAACCCGAACTGACCTGCTCCAGCGTCTCGTTCCCTCGGAGACGCACCAGCACGAGGAGGGCCTGCTGGAAACAGTTCAGCAGTCGCCAACCGTGAGTGCGGGGACCGGCACAGGTCGCTGGTGCCGGCGCTCAGCCGTGTCGGGCCGCGAAGGCGGCGGTCGAGGTGTCGTCCAGGTCCACGCAGCATCCGTAGCCCCAGTAGACGTAGTAGTGAGGGGTCGCCAGCTGACGCCGACACGTCGTGCACACCACCTGCTGGTGGGGATTGGCACGGATGACGGCCGTGTCCTTGAGGCTGAAGATCGCTCGGGTGGTCTCCAGCCCGTGCTCCTCGATTCCCTGCTTCACGAATTCAAACGCGCCGTATGTGTGACCGTTAGGGCACTTGATGCGGTTGGAGTAGGCCGAACCGCACGCCTCGGCTCCGAGCTCGGTTCTGATCCGGGCCATTTCCTCGTCCGACACCGGCTCGAGGCCCATGTGCTTCATCCGCTGCGGCGTCCAGTACCACGCGTTGACAGCCGAGAACTGGGCGCGGGTCAGATAGAAGGTGGCGGTCCTGCCACTCTTCACCGTGGCTCTCACGGCGTCCACGACAATGCTGTCCTCGGCCATGATGACGGCCCTGCCGCCACCGACAACCGACTCGATAGCAGCAAGCGAGGACGGGTCCATGGTGCATCACTCCGAAGCAGGCAACGGCCGGCGCGAACCCCGGCGCAGGTCTCTGTCGCTGTGATGCTCCGTCGGCTCAGTATCCGCTGCAACCTGGAACAGCCGTTTGGGTTCCTCGCGTCCCTGTGCGGCCCGCCCCGCCAGACAGTGCACTGGTCATCGCCGGCTGGTGTCATCGGAGCAACGGTGCTGCTCAATTTACGGACTGGTGCGGAGGGAGGCTCTCTCTGACGGCCGCGTCATGGCCTCTTGGCGATGGCTCGTGCTTCGCTCCCTTTGGCTGCGCTGGCCGCGTCGGCCTGCCGCTCCTCGGCATCGGCAAGGTGTGCAGTCGCCTGGCGTGGCCCCACACGTGCCGCCGGTGGAAGCGCTCGCAGTTCGGTGCGGGCGCCCTCCCGCCTCATGACACGTTTCACGTGCTCGCTGCACTGCACGAACGTGATTCACCGTCGTCCCGTTGGCGACGCGTCCGCCCCGACATCGGGCTGGAACGGCGACCAGAACGTGTGATGTGCCAGGGGATCACAAATGATGAGCGTTGCTCTACTCTTCCGCCATGCCGAGGCCCCGCAGTGCCATGAGCGTCCTCTTAGCCTGCATATTCATGCTTGCCGGTGCCATGCCCGCAATGGCGCACGAAGAGCGACCCGTGGACTTTCCAGACGGTTCGGGGAGCGTCCCCGCGTATCGGGGCGTGGAGCCCGATCTCATCGTGTGCAAGACCGACCGAGCTGACTTCGAGCGCCGCGTCTCCGACTTCCCGGCGGAGTTGAAGGACCGCAATATCCGGCTCTTCGAGCGTTGCCAGGGCAAGGGATTCCGGCATCTGCAGGAAGCGGTGAACGCCGTCGACAAGCCGGGCATGAACATCGCGATTCTGCCGGGGCTGTATCTGGAGGAGCCGACCCAGTCGGCCCCGACGGGCGAGTGCGCCCGGCTCAAGGCACCCACGTCGTCGTTCGGATACCAAATACTGTCGTACGAGCAGCAGGAGCAGTGCCCCAACAACCAGAACCTGATCGCGATCCTCGGCAAGACAGATCTGCAGATCGAGGGCACCGGCGCCAGCCGCAACGACGTCATCATCGACGGCAGGTACAGGAAGCTCAACGTCATCCGGGCGGACATGGCCGACGGTATCTACTTCAAGAACTTCACCGCGCAGCGCTCGACGTTCAACTCCCTCTACATCCTGGCGGGCGACGGCTTCGTCATCGACGACGTGCTCACCCGCTGGAACGACGAGTACGGCTTCCTGACCTTCGCCAGCGATCACGGTTTGTACAAGGACTGCGAGTCCTACGGCAACGGCGACTCCGGCATCTATCCGGGCAGCGCCTCCGACGTCAACAGCGACCGAGGCTACGGCGTCGAGCGCTACTCCATGGAGATCACGGGCTGCCGCAGCCACCACAACATGGTGGGCTACTCCGGCACCGCCGGCAACTCCGTCTGGGCCCACGACAACGAGTTCGACCACAACATGGCGGGCGCCGCCATGGACAGTGCCTTCCCCGGTCATCCCGGACTCCCGCAGGACCACTCGAAGTTCGAACGCAACCTGATCCACGACAACAACCAGGACTACTACCGTCACGTCCGTGAAGGCACCTGTGCCAAGCCGCCCGCCGAGCGGGGATACGAGAGGGGCGTCGTCTGTCCTCAGATCCCGGTCCCGGTCGGATCCGGCGTCATCATCGCCGGCGGCAACTACAACCTCTTCCAGGACAACTGGATCTACGGCAACCAGCGCACCGCTTTCGTGCTGCACGCCGTGCCCGGGTTCATCCGCGGCGAGGAGGGCATGGAAAAGCAGTGGGACACCTCCCACCACAACCGTTTCATCGGCAACCACCTCGGCGTCGACCGGGAAAACAACTCCCGCCCCAACAAGACCTCCGTCTGGTGGGACGGCCAGGGCGAGGGCAACTGCTGGACCGGGCTCGCGGGTCCGGGCAACCCGCGGACGCTGCCGGAGTGCGGGGACAAGCCGGGCGAGGTGTCGGGAGGCAGCGACCGCATCGTCGGCGAGCCGGTGAAGCTGGTACAGCTGCTGGTGTGCTCGGAGTACGACGTCCGGGCGCGCAAGCTGCCGGCGGGGTGCGACTGGTACGGCGCGCGGGGTGTGGAGCGGATCGAGACTCAGATCGCGATCGCCGTGGCGGCCGTGCTGGCACTGGTCGGCGGGGTGTTGTGGCGGCGGACGCTGCGCCACGATCGGTGGGGGACGGTGGCTGCCGGGGTGGGGCTGGCCGGGCTGGTGGTCGATGTGATCGGTTCGGCAAGGCCGTACGACCATTCGGTGATCCCGGCCGTGTCGCTGTTGCTGCTTGGGCTCGGATGGGCCGGTATGGGCCTGCGGTTACTTCAGCGACGCAGGGTGTTCGGCTGGGTGACCGTGGGGCTGGGCGCGCTCACCGTGCTCGACGCCTGGGACAAGGCCGTCGTGATGGTGCCGTGGACTCCGTTGAGCCCAGCGTGGCTGCGGATCCTGGTGGGCGTGGCGTGGGTGGTCTGGGCGGTGATCGCTGCCGCCGGCCAGCCGGAGCAGGCGGGCGATGCCACGAACCAGAGCCGGTCCCAGGGTCGGGCTACGGCTACGGCTACGGCTACGGGCGATGTACGCACCGAGGGCTCGGCGGAGCCTGGACCGGACACGAAGACGGCGACGTCATGAGGAACCGAACCGCGTCACTGCGCCTTGCGCTCGCCATCGGCGCTGTCCTCGCGGTCACCGTGACTGAGGGCGGTTGCGCCCCTCCCACCACTCACCACAAGCCCGGGACCAGCCACGACACTGCAACGGCCCCCGTCGCGCCGGCAACCCAGCCGCCCGACGATTCAGGCAGTGACATGCAGAAACACGGTGACGAGGACGCTGGGCCGTCCACCAGAACCGTCCGCATCAGTATCACGGGCAACGAGGTGAGCCCCGCTCCCCGCCGCGTCGAAGTGGCCAGGGGCACCCGGGTGACCCTCGTCGTCACCAGCGACCAGGCCGACGAACTGCACGTTCATGGCTTCGACGTAACCGCCGAGCTGACTCCGGAGCGCGCCCGGACGCTGTCCTTCGTGGCCGTCCGGACGGGCTTGTTCGCGGTCGAGACCCACAAGTCGGGACTCGTACTCATCCAGCTCGTCGTCCGCTGATGGCACCGCTCACCGGCGAGGCGTCGCGGCGGGCCGCCGCGGCACCCGTCCCGCTCTTGCCCGGTACCCGCTCATGATCCACGACCTCGACGTCGACCACGCTCTTGACCTCGCCCACGGCATCGGCAGCCGCCAGGACCTGCCCATCTCAGCCTTCTACGCCTATGCCGGAGCCATCACGGCCCTCTTCGTCTCCTTCCTCGCCCTGGGCCTGCTCTGGCCCACCCCCAGGTTCACCGGCGTCACCGCCGGGCGTCCGCTGCCAGTCGCCCTCCAACGCGCCGCGGACGGCGCGCCCTTGCGCCGCATCCTGAAAGCCTTCGGCCTCGCCGCCACCGCCTTCGTCGCCGTCCACCTCCTCCTCGGCCCCGACAATCCCGACCGCAACCCCGCCCCCGGCACGGTCTACGTCCTGTTCTGGGTGGGCCTGGTCCCCGCCTCCGTACTCCTCGGCCCCGTCTGGCGTCTGGTGAACCCCCTGCGCACGCTCCATGCCTGCGCCTGCCGTGCCTTCGGTCGCGACCCTCGCTCCGGGCGCCCCCTCCCGAATGCCCTGGGCTATTGGCCCGCCGCCGTGGGCCTGTTCGTCTTCACCTGGCTGGAGCTCGCCTCACGGGAGCCTGCCTCCCTCGCCGCCTTGCTCACGTTCTTCTTCCTCTACGCCGTCGCCCAGCTCGCCGGGGCAGCGGTGTACGGGGCCCACTGGTTCGACCGCGGGGACGCCTTCGAGGTGTACTCCGCGCTCCTCGGTCACCTCTCTCCTCTGGGCCGCCGCCCACACGACCACCTTCTCGTGTTGCGCAGCCCCTTCAACAGCCTGGACGCCGTCCCGGTCGCGCCGGGTCTCGCTGCCACGCTGTGCGTCATGCTGGGCAGCACCGCCTATGACGGCTTCTCCAAGGCGCCGTGGTGGATAACCACACTCCAGACCTCGTCCCTGGGCCGGACCGGTGCCGGCACCCTTGGCCTGACCGCCTCTTGCGTCATCGTCGCCCTGCTCTACGCCTCTTGTGCGGCCGCCACACGTCTCATCTCAGGCCCGGGTGACGAGCGTCCCACCAACGCCTTCGCGCACTCCCTCCTCCCCATCGCCACCGGCTATCTCTTCGCCCACTACTTATCACTCTTCATCATCGAATCCGTACGTACAGTCACCATCGCATGGGGCACTGACAATCCGCCCCCACCCGCAGATCTCATGTCGCCAGGCGCCCTGGCATCCCTCCAGGTCACCGCGATCGTCCTCGGCCACATCCTCGGTGTGATCGCCGCCCACGACCGATCCGTCCGTCTCTTCCCACCATCTCGCGCTGTCGCCGGACAGCTCCCCCTGCTGGTGCTCATGATCTGCTACACCGTCGGAGGCCTGACGCTGCTGCTGGAGGCATAGCGGAGAACGAGCGGAGAGACACGAACAAAGAGCGTCGCCACTCTCCCGACCCGGTCAGCAGATGTCCGACCGCACGGGCACCTTCGGCGCTCATCGTGGACCGGGTGAGGAGCTGGGCGCCGTCGCGGACGTACATCAGGTCGGCGACGGCGCGGTTGGTTTCGCCGAGGCCTCCCATTGGCCTGCGTACCGCCGAAGCGGGCGCCATTGACGGTTGGGTGTTGGGTGTTGGCGTGCCCAGAGGTAGAGGACCCGGGCCGCGACCCGACGACGCGTGGCGTCGCGTCAGCCGTCCGCCATCCGCCATCCGCCATCCGCCATCCTTGCGGGCCTAATGGATCATCAAAGACCAGGCGGATCGCAGGGACTTCCCCATGTCCCCGACCGTGAGAGAGACCACCAATCCCGCGACAGACCCTTTCGCCCGTGCGGTGACACGGTCAGGCAGGCTGCCACCGCTCCAGCCGATTGCCCTCAGGATCGGTGACCCAACCGAATCTGCCGACGCCCTCCATGTCCTGGGTCTCTTGGGCCACATCCGCGCTGCGCCAACACCACAGGCGTACGCTCCAGACATGGATCTGACCGGCACGGTATGGGGCGCAAGCGCGGCAGAGCAGCACACAGCCCGCCCCTGCGACGATTTCATGAGCATGCCCTATGAGCGCTGGACGCGAGCCGTCGACGTGGCAGCGCCGCAGGAGCTCGTCTTCCGCTGGCTTGCGCAGCTGCGCACTGCGCCCTACAGCTACGACTGGATCGACTTCCGCGGACGCAAGAGCCCGGACCAACTGCCCGAGAAGGCAGAGCCTCTTGAAATCGGACAGCCGTTCATCGTGTTCCGCATCGTCGCTTTCGAGTCCGACCGCCACATCACCGGGGTACTCCCGGACGAGCCCGCAAAACGGCACGGGCACATGGCAGTCACCTACCTCCTCGAACCGACACCCCACGGAAGCCGGTTGATCGCAGCCGTCGACGTCGAAAAGCGAGCCAAGCCGCTACACCGAATACAGCGCCGCCTGACAGCCTGGGGCGACGTGATCATGATGCGCAAACAACTACTCACGATCAAAGAGCTTGCCGAACGCGACGCGGCCACGCCACCGGCGTGACGGTCATCCGACATAGGTGACTCGTCTTTCAGCCTCGGGCTCGCCGCAGCGACCGCACATGGGACCTGATCGCCATGGCACCGAGCTGCTCTTCAGGGTGCCGCCCCAGCCAAAGAGCATGTTGCCGGATCACGAGCTTCTCCCCCGGCCTCCGAACACGTCATCAGGCCCGGGAGGCCGAGAGTCACAGGGCGATCAGCCCTGCCGCGGTCTCGCCGAAACGGCAGGCATCGAAACGCACGTGCTCGTCGAAGTCTGCATGCAGCCACTCGCACCCCGCAGCACGGCATCGCTCGGCAGCTGCCTCGACTCAGCGCAGCTCCAACCCCCCTGCGGACGATCGCGCTGAGCTACGACCGCGTCCAGGACGAACGCATGGACGCCACGGTCCCTGCCGCTCCTACGCCGACGACTCCTTTCCGGCACCCCACCGGGGCCATGCCGTCGTTCCGGATGCGCTCGCCAGGGATACCCGCGCCGCGCATGGAATCCCGAGCGAGCTCGTCGGGCGGTAGGCGCGCCGCGTCGTCAGGCGATGAACAGGCTCCTGCCGGGGGCCGGTCGCCCAACCCGTCCCGGCATGACGGCGGCTGTCACCTGCCCGTCACAGGATGACCCAGACCACACAAAGGCCACCTCATCCGTGTAGTTGGCGACCTTCGAGGGCACGAAGTCACCGAGCGGGTAACAACCCGACGGAGCGATGTACGGCGCCCCGTCGATGATCAACACGCCGTTGGCTGCTTGCGCCGTGCCTGGGGCCGCCAAGGCCAGCGTCAGCGCCGCCGCGCACGCTCCGAGCACCCGCGTCGCACGTCGTGTCCCGTGCATAGCCTTCCACCTGTCTCTTCCGTCTCACCACAGTCACTTCCATCACCGACAGTAAGACGTCCCGCCACTCAAGGTGACACGACGTGCGAGGGCGAACGAGGGACGCTCGGAGCGCCTGCCCCGTCGGCCGTCTGGAACGCACACCGGCCGAGCGACCGGTCCGGCCCGGGCAGCGATGCAGGACCCAAAGCGTGTCTCGCGCCGTTGTGGTCGATGCCGACCAGCTCCCACAGGTCATCAGACGAAGAGTTCCGACCAGGCCCGCCGCTCGGTAAGGCATCCGAGATGCAGGCAGCCGGAGTAGGCAGGCTCGGCCGGCAGGGCCGCTGCGGTGGTGTGCCCCGATCGTGTCGACACCGGCGATGGTGAGCGGGCCCTGGTGAGCGTGATCCAGCCAGCCAGGGCGGCCTGTCGAGATGGCCGCCGATCCCGGACCACCGCGGCCGCACCGGTCCCGGGCTTCTCCGCCGGCGGATGGCAGATCCCCAGGCGGATCGCCGTTCCCTGGGCGAGCCCTCTCGGACAGCTGCTGGGTCTCTGCGACTACTAGGCGGCGCCGCCGTGTGTCGTGCCGGAGTGCCCGCGGGCCGTGTCGCGGAAGGCGATCGGGGTCTGTCCAGTGCGCTGGTGGAAGTACTTGCTGAAGTGGGTGGCGCTGGGAAAGCCGAGCCGGTCGGCGATGCGGGTGGCCGTCTGGTCGCTGTGGGCCAGGAGGCGTTTGGCCTCGAGGACGACACGGCGGTCGATGAACTCCTTGGCCCCGAGGCCGGCGGTGGCCAAGGTGGCGCGGGAGAGGGTGCGGGCCGAGTAGCCGAGGGCCCGCGCGTAGTCCTCCACCTGGCGTGAGCTGGTGAAGTCCTTCTCGACGGCATCACGGAAGCGCAGGTAGGTGTGGTGAGGTTCGGGGGCAGGTGTGCCCTCGGGTGCGGTCAGGTGGGCCAGACGCAGCACCAGGACGGACAGCAGGTGGCGTAGGGCCGCTCTGTGGATCTCCAGGGGCAGCTGTCCGAGTGCGCGGAACTCGGCAGTGAGGTGGTCGGCCGCCTGGAGCAACGCCGTCGCGTCGTCGGGCAGCGGGCGGCGCAGGACCGGGGCATGAGGGTCGTCGATGCGGGCGGTACGGGCAGAGGCCGCGTCGACGAAGTCCTGCTGGAACAGGATGAGGGTGCCTTCGGCGTGAGTGAGGTCGCCCCACTGCTGGACCTGGCCGGGGCGTACCCATAGCCAGGAGCCGGGCTCGAGGGCGTAGGCGGTGAAGTCCACCGTGTGCCACAGGCTGCCGTCGGTGAGGGTGAGCAGGTGGTGGAAGTCCGGGCGCTGGGGGTTCGCGAGACGCTCGGCCGGTGCGCGGGACCGCAGGTCGGAGAGGGGCAGCACCTCGATCCCCGCGGGGGTTCCGGCAGGGGCGGTGAAGGAGACCTCGGGGATCTCAAAATTTCCCAGAGAGGCATCGTGTCGGTTTTTGGCCATCAGTAGTCGCAAGCGTATTCAGAGTGCATCCCCTTGTCCTCCTAGTTTGGAAGTGCGACATCAGCCGGTGTCGCGTGGATGTCGGAAAGAAGTAAGAGCGGAGGAGTGTGATGCGTACTGCGGCGACTACCGCGCTTGGTGCTGCGGCTTCGCACGGCACCGCTGGAGTCTGCCTGAGCATCGCCTCCGCCTGTCTGACCAGCGCACTCGGCCAGCAGGTGGCCCCGCCCTCTTCCCACGCAAGGAGAAGCACCATGAGCAACCCCAAGAACACCGTCCTGACGGCCGCCGCCGAGCTGTTCGGCGAAAAGGACCCGAGCGCCGTGGACCGCTGGGTTTCCACCGACTACACACAGCACAGCGCTCTGGCCGGCGACGGCCCCGAGGCCCTGCGTCAGCTGGTCGCCGGTCTGCCGGGAGACTTCCGCTACGAGGGCGCCCGTGTCCTCGCCGACAGGGATCTGGTGGTCCTGCACGGGACGTACTTCGGCTTCGGCCCTGCCCCACTGGTCGGCTTCGACATCTTTCGCGTCGACGGCGACGGCAAGCTCGCCGAGCACTGGGACGCCTTGACCCCCGTCGTCACCGACACCGCCTCCGGCCGTACGCAGACGGACGGACCCGCCGACGTCACCGAGGTCGAGAAGACCGAGGCCAACCGCGCACTGGTCGCGGAGTTCGCCGAGAAGGTCCTGGTCGGCGCCGACTACTCGGTACTCACCGACTACATCTCCACCGAGACCTACCGGCAGCACAACCCGGAGGCCGCCGACGGCCTGGACGGTTTCGGTACCGCCGCCGCGACATGGGCCGAGCAGGGCAAGAACCTCGTCTACAAGAACGTCCACAAAGTCATCGCCGAGGGTGAGTTCGTGCTGCTTCAGTCCGAAGGCGAGTTCGGTGTCCCGGTGGCGTACTACGACCTGTTCCGCGTCGCCGAAGGCAAGATCGTCGAGCACTGGGACGTCATCGCTCCGGTCCCGGCTGACCTGCCGCACGGCAACGGCCTGTTCTGACGCCACCGCGGCGACGGGGAGGAGCATGTGCTTCCCCGCGTCTGCCGGGACTCCGCCTTCCAGCTTCCAGCCGGACGAGAACGGCGACACCATGTTCTGACCGCCGCCGGCTGCCGCCCCACCGCCGTTCCCGTGGGTGCGGTATCCGGTACTCGACCGCAAGGCCGCGGTCGTTCGGAACCAGACGACCGCGGCGTGCACGCCGTGGTGAACGTGAAGGAGGATGTCGTGTCCGCCGTGCCCGCACCAGAGCGCATGCCCGCGCTGTACCTCTCCCACGGCGCCCCGCCGCTCGCCGATGACGCTCTGTGGCCCGGCCAGCTCGCTGCCTGGTCGGCCGACCTGCCGCGCCCCAAGGCGATCCTGATGGTCTCCGCGCACTGGGAAGAGGCCCCACTCGCGCTCGGCGCCACCGAGACCGTGCCGCTCGTGTACGACTTCTGGGGCTTCCCCGAGTACTACCAAGTGGCGTACACCGCCCCGGGCGCTCCGGAACTCGCCGAATCGGTGCGCAGGCTGCTGACCGCGCCCGGCGTCACCGTGCAGGAGGCACCCGAGCGGGGCCTCGACCACGGCGCGTACGTACCCCTGGTCGAGATGTACCCCGCCGCAGACATCCCCGTCCTCCAGATCTCCATGCCGACGCTCGACCCGCGGAAACTCATGGACATCGGGCGCCGGCTCGCCCCACTGCGCGACGAGGGCGTCCTGATCGTCGGCTCGGGCTTCTTCACACACAACCTCGCCGCACTGCGCCGGGGCGGGATCCCGTCCTGGTCGGCCGAGTTCGACGACTGGGGCCACCGTGCTCTGGACGCCGGCGACATCGACGCCCTGCTCGACTTCAGGCACAAGTCCCCGGCCGGAGCACTGGCCCATCCGCGTACCGAGCACTTCGCGCCGCTGTTCGTGACCATGGGGACCGCTGACACATTCGGCGAACTGGACACCCACCGGAGCGTGATCGACGGATTCTGGATGGGGTTGGCGAAGCGATCGGTTCAGTTCGGCTGATCCCCTTCACCCACCGGCAGGCCCCGGCTACCCTCCGCTTCCCCGGCCAGCGCAGCCTCTCAGTGGCCGCCCCTGCGGCCCACCCACGATCCGCCGATCACGGCCTGCAAGCGCCGCGACGAAGTCGAGCACACGATCGATGCTCCAAGAGCTCCGCTCCGTGCCAACTCATTCGACAAGAGCACCTCTTCCATGGCGCGGTGACCGTCGCAGCCATTCGCCTCCGGCTAGCTCATGGCCCGCCGGACAGAACGAAGTCGGTGTTGTGCGGTGGCGGGAGTGTGCGGCGATGTATGGCCGATGCCCCGCATCAGGAACTGCGGGATCGGGTGACGGCGAAGGCCGTCGCGATCAGCGTCCGAGGCGGAACTGCTCTGCCGACTGCTCCCGAGCCCGATCGGGCCGGAGTTCCATGGAACCGATCAGGGCTCAGGTCCCTCTTCTCAACGCAACTGTAGCCAACCAGACCACTGTTCGCGGATTGCCGAGATCACGTTGCCTGTGAACCGCGCGGAGACGGCCAGAATGATACGAGCGGCGGTACGTGATCGGGGTGCTGCCCGAGGGCCCGAACCGCGCCAGCGCAGACGCCTGATGATCTCGAGGTGTCCGGCAGTCCTGTCGGCCGTGGTCAGCCCGGGCGACGACCTCGCCCAAGACGGTGTGCTCCAGGGATGGCAACGGCGGAGTCCCGACGTGACACGTCTACCGCGCGTCCCTCGTACGACTTCGCCCAGCCGGCCCATCCGCGCCAAGCCACACCGGCGCATGGGCGATGCGACTCCATAACCCCCCTCAAGTCATGCAAGGACGGTCTCTCGTGATGATCACTGCCATAGGCAAACGCGCTGTCACGGCTCTGTCGACCACGGCGCTGGTCTCCGCCGCGCTGCTCAACACCGCGACTCCGGCCGCGGCCGTCCAGGGCGGCCAGCCTGCCCGGGCGGCGGACTACCCCTGGGCCGTGGCGGTCAAGCCTGTGCTGGTCCCGTTCGCGTTCTGCGGCGGCACTCTGATCGCCCCGACCAAAGTCCTCACCGCAGGGCACTGCGTGGACGCCTTCCTGAAGACCCCTGGCCTTCTGCAGGTGGTCTCCGGTCGCGACAACATGTGGTCCTCAAAGGGCACCAAGGTGAGCGTGGCGCGCGTCTGGCGCGATCCGCGCTACGCCACTTTCACCCACAAGGGCGAGACCGGCTACCGGAACGACGTCGCCGTACTCACACTCAAGTCGCCGATCAACGCCCCGACCCTGCCCATCGCGGGCCCGGATTCGAGCGACCTCTACGAACCCGGGCGGACCGCTCGGATCCTCGGCTGGGGCACCACGTCCTCCGGTGCCCTGGACGGCGGAGTGCTGCGCACCGCTACGGTTCCGGTGGCCGCCGACTCCGCTTGCGCCGACATCGACTCGTACGGCGACGCATACGACCCCGCCCAGTACACGTGCGCGGGTGACCTCGCCCGCGGAGGCGTCGACACCTGCGACTTCGACAGCGGCACCCCGCTCGTCGTCGACGGCGTTCTCGCCGGCATCACCTCCTGGGGCATCGGCTGCGGCAAGCCGGGCCTCCCCGGCCTCTACACCCGCGTCAGCGCCTTCTCCTCGGAGATCACCGCTCAGCTGAACACCCCCTAGTACCGCAGAAGCCGGCCCGTGGACGTTCAAGGACGACAGAGAACGGAGGCTGCCGGCGGCTGCACCACCGCGCGTTGCTCTGGCCCCTGGACGAGGGATGTGTTCGGGGGCAGAGTCGATCACGTGGCGGAAGCCGAGGGCTCAGGGCGACTGCCGCGTCCGCCGGTTCAGGCGGGGGATCCGGTCGAAGACCGCGGCGAGCCTGGCGGCCTGGTCGAAATGGGCCTGTGGGCGGGAGCGGTCACCGTCGACGTGGGTGAGGGTCTCCATGCCGAGGTAGAACGCCACTGACGCGCTCGCCAGTACGGACACGCGTACGACGGACGCAAGTGGCTTGCCGCGCAGCAGCCCAGTCAGCAGTTCCTCGGCCAGCTTCTCCCAGTTCCGGGTCTCGAGGACCAGCCGGGCGGAGAGCTTCGATTCGGGCCTGGCGCCGGCGTACAGCTCCTGCACGGCGGCGACGTGCCCGGTCTCGATGTCCTCGTCGTACAACTCGCGGAGCCGTGCGACAGCGTGAACGGCCCGGTCCGTCCCGGACAGCTCGGCGCGATAGCGCCGTATCCGGGACGCGCTGGTCCGTGCCAGCGCGGCCACCAGCAGATCGTCCAGGTCCGAGAAGTGGTAGTAGATCACCCCGGGAGCGAAGCCGCCGGTCTGGGCGATCGCCCGGGCGGTGGTGCCTCCGTGGCCGTTGCGCACCAGGCAGGCGAGGGTGGCGTCCAGGACGCGGTCACGGGTGTCAGACAACGCGCACCGGCCGGACCCCGTGAGCGGCGAAGTGGCCTTCGAGCCGGCGCGAGAGCTCCGGCAGGTGATGGCTGGGCACGCGCGGGTAGAGATGGTGTTCCAAGTGGTAGGTGAGCTCCAGGAAAACGGCGGGGATGATCCTCCCACGCAAGGTGCGGGTCTGCGTCAACGGGGTATCTCCGTAGTCGTGGTGCGGCAGGTACACGGTCAGGAGGGGGTACACCCAACTCCCGACGATCGCCATCACCGTATAGACCAGCACCCATGGCGTGCGCGACAGGAGCAGCACTCCCCCGCCCAGCGCGGCGAACGGGACCACGGCTTCCGCGAGGAGCCAGCTGCGGTCCCGCCCGTGCCGGTAGGACCAGAACCACAGGCGCACGAGGAACACGGGGCCGTAGGCGACGGCGCCGAGCAGCGACAGCTCGGCCGGGTAACCCTCCGGGTCGTCGGGGTGCGGGAAGATCCGGTGGTGCTGGGTGTGCGTGGACCGGTAGGCGTGCCCGCTCTCCAGCAGGACCAACCCCATGGCGAACAGCGCCCAGTCGGTGGCGCGGGGCGACAGGCCGAGCGTGCGGTGCACCACGTCGTGGGTGACGGTCACGACGGCGACGAAGATGCCGAAGACGATCACGGGCGTCAGCCACCACCAACCCAACCACACGGCGCCCACGAAACACAGCAGGCCGGCGCCGGGGCGGCAGAGGGCGACGAACCGCTGTCTGCGTGTGGTGACGAGGAGATCATCGCCCAGATCCGCCAGGGACGGCAGGGACGGCGCCGGGGACCCAGCCGCCCGAGTCGGCAAGGCGGCCGGTGCGACTGGCGGTTGGGGCCCTGCGGCCGGTGCGACTGGCGGTTCGCGCCCTGCGGCCGGATCGGGCGGGGTCATCGGGCTCGGCCTTTCTCCCTCAGCAGGCCCTCGGCGACGATGCGGCTGCCCAGCACACAGGCGACCGTGCCGAGGCCCGGCCAGGTCGAGTCACCGACGAGCCACAGCCCGGGACCACCGAGATCATGCGGAACGGCGTGCTGGTTGGTGTTGCGCAGATGCTGGCGCACTCCGCCGACCGCTCCGTCGGGGCGGAAGCCGAACCGTTCGTAGCTGCGGGGCGTCCCGGTCTGCGTGAACACGGCTCGCTCTCCGAGCTGGGGGTACACGCGCCGGGCCAGGGCCACGAGCCTTTCGCCGGTTTCCTTCTTGCGCTGCTCGTACGCGGCCTGGTCGAGGCCGCGCCAGGCGGCGAGCTCGGTGTGGGTGGAGATCATCACCGCCCGGTGCCCGCGGGGAGCACTGAGCGTGTCGCCGGGCGCGGACACGGAGACGAACATGTTGTTGCCGTCGCCCAGAGGGCGGTCGTATGCCTGCAGCACCTGGTGGTGGGTGAGGTCCTGGCCCGTCACCTCCGCTTCGGGTACACCGAGGAAGACCACGGCCGCACCGCCCAGGGAGTCCGCGTCCCGCTCCAGATACGTCCGCAGTCTGCCGGCGACCGGGAGCCCCGCGCAGATCGTCGCCGTTGTGGCGGCGGGGACCGCGCAGACGAGGCGGCGGGCGTGGACGACACCTTGACGGGTGGTCAGCCGGAAGTGGCCCGGGCCGCCTTCGACACGCCCGACGCGGCAGCCCACCCGGAGCGAGCCGCCCAGGGCCCGGTAGCGCTGCACGAGTACACGCCAGAACCCGTGCATGCCACCGGTGTGCCGGCTGAGCCCTGCGCCCCGGATGGTCACCCCGAGCGCGGCATTGATGAGGGGCGCGTCGTCGACACTGGTGTGCACCGTGTCCTCGACCAGCATGCCGAGCAGCCCGACCAGTGCGTGGTCGCCCCGCAGGGAGTGGTCCCGCAGGGCGTCTCCCAGGGTCCGGTTCAGGTGGCGGGCGAGCCGTACCCCGGGCATCCCGACCGCCCGCAGGTCGCGGAGGGCGTCGGCGGGGCCGCGCACCGGCAACCGTACGCCCTTCCGGCTGGCCCGCCAGAAGGTGTGTGCCAGCTGGTCGAGCAGCGCCCAGAACCGTCGGTGGTCCTCGCTGTCGCCGAGCTTGCGCAGTCGCTCGGCGTGCCACGCGACATGGTCGCGGTGCAGTACGACCTCACGGTCCGGCAGAAAGGCGCGGTAGCCCGGCAGTTCGTGTGCGGCCAGTGACGGAATGCCCACTGTGTCCAGCAGTTCGCCGCCGACACCGCCGGGGCCGAAGTCGACCAGGGTGGTCGCACCCACGTCGAAGGAGAAGCCCCGCTTCCTGTAGTACCCGGCGCAGCCGCCGGCGTGGCCGTGTGCCTCCAGTACGAGCGTGGACAGCCCGGCCGCTTGCAGCCGCAACGCCGTCGCCATGCCTGCCATGCCGCCGCCGACCACCGCCACGTCGGCATGCTCCTGAACGTTCTGAACGCTTGTTCTGAACATCCGTTCAGACTGGGCCACTTCACCCTTCGCGTCAAGAGCTCGATTACACGCTCCCGGCTGTTCGCAGCGTCAGGAGCTGCGGCGGCGGCGGGACGGACGGCCGAACCCGCGCCGCGGCGTCGCGGTTCTCCGGCGCCGGCCGCCTCCAAGTCCGGCCGGGCGGCAGCGGGCAACGGCCACACCATCGTCCGCGACGCCGCTCGAAGCGGACGCGGATCCGGCCACCCCGGTGCGAGGAGTCAGGGCTCCGCACTGACCGAGGCGGCAGCGTTCCAACCGCACGACCGGAGCCCGGGCTCACAGCGACATCAGCGGAGCTCACCGGGCACCACGCCGTACTCGACGAGCAATGCCGGTGGCAGCGCGAGGCGCTGCCCGGGGGCGACCGGCCTCGCTGTCTCCCTCCACAGCGAACTGCCGGGCAGTGGGAAACACCGCGCGACCGCTCCCGGTCTCCATGCCAGCACCTCCTGGTCGAGGCGGACGCCAGCCACAGCAGACCACCCCAGCAGCACATGGCGCACAATTCCGGCCTCAGGCGGATGCCGCCGGCCATCGCCGGTGATCGGCATCGACACCAAGGGAGTGCGCATACCGACCCAAGCCCGACGCCGCCCGGACTATCCCGGCAAGGGGTCGGCTTCCAGGGAGCGTTGGCAGGGGTTGCCGGGCGCGTGGCGGCACGACGTCACCGTGGACGTAGGTGTACCCACAGGTGCCAGCCCATCAACGACCCGCCCGGGAGACCGCGCACGGGCAGGGGCGGCGCGTGCATGAAGCGTTTGTACGTCCGAGTCAGGCGAAAGTCGGGGAACGCCCGACGAACTGAGCGCCGGTCGTACACCCTGGAGTAGGGGTTGGCCGGCCCGTCGGTGTTGTGGTGGATGAACTCGTTCATCCGCAGGTACCGGGACAGGCCGAGACGCCTGGCCTGACCGACATGGGCGCCGACGATTCCGCCCGGTGTCAGCAGCCCGGCCCGGGTCAGGGATACGGCGGCCGCCAGAGCGGTCCGCCGTAGGACACCGATGGCGATGAGGTAGTTCAGTGACCACCGGGCGTACAGCATGGCCACCAGCTCGCCTCCCGGATCGAGGACACGGTGGATTTCCCGTTGGGCGGAGCGGATGTCCGGCACATGGTGCAGAACACCGTGGCTGAAGACCATGTCGAAGGCGTTGGTCGGGAAGGGCAGGTCGAGGACACTGCCTTGGTGTAGTCCTTCGAAGGGCAGATTACGTTGGGACAGTCTGGTTCTGACCCGGTCCAGGGACTCCTGGGTCAGATCAACTCCCGTCCACCGTGCGCCGCGCCGGATCAGCTGTTCTGATTCCGCGCCCTGGCCGAGCCCGATCTCCAGGACACGGCGGCCCGCCAGGTCCAAGTCATCCAGACACTGGGGGATGTGCGGCTCCAGCGAGTACTTGAACGCGTCGTACCGGGTGAAGAAGGATGCATGGTCATCCCCGTCCCGCTCGGCCGGACCGCCGCCAACCAGCTGCTCACCGCAGGGATGGGACGACCAGAACTGTGCGATGTCCGTCTCGCGCATGCTTCCTCCTGCGCCGGTGCACGACAGAACAACGGACACGCACCCGCGTGCCGTAAGGACCGAGGGAACGCACGGCCCGGCACCGACGCCCAGCACCCCGCGAGGGTGCGGGCGGCCGTGCCGAAAGAGCGCACGTTGCGTTGCCCGGTTTGCTCAGTGCAGAGTCGACGCGCATCGACTCCCATCCAGCCGATCAGGTTCGCGCGGAGGGGTGAGGCAGGCGCGCCAGAGCGTAGGCATGACTACCCGGGTGGCCCATCACCACGCCCTGATCGCTGTTCACCCGCATCCGTGGTCACAGCCAGGACTGCGAGTGGGCACCCGCGGCAGCGCACAGCCGTATCGCGCGAGACGACTACATGGCAGCAGTTTCAGCGATACCCGAGGACAGCTGGGATAGCGATGGAAGCCTTCGACCACGCGCGTCACCATGGGGTGCCCGATGCCGACTACGCACACGCCGTCGCCCTGGGCAATGCGGGGCGGCCCCTCGCTGCGGCGTATGCATTGCGCCGATTACACGGCCAACGCGACGCTCGCCTGGGACCGGATCATCCCGACACTCTCTCCACCCGCCATGACATCGCACGCTACCTCGCTGAGGCAGGTAGAAGCGGCGAAGCCGTGACCAGGCTGAGCAGCCTGATTCACGACCGTGAGCGCATTCTGGGTGCCCGTCATCCCGCCACCCTGGTCACCCGGGGCAGCAAGGCCCGGTTCACCGGCTACGGCGGAAACCACGAACAGGCCATACGCGAGCTCCGCGCCGTCCTCCCCGAGCAGGAGGCAGTTCTCGGCCCCGACCACCTCGATGTCCCGCTCACCCGCCAGGAGCTCGCACGCTCCATGGGCCGGGCAGGCCGGGCAGGCCGGGCAGGCCGGACCGCCGAGGCGCTGACCGCCATCAATGGGGTCCTGTGCGATCAGCGACGCGTCCTGGGAGATGCTCACCCCCACACTCTGAGCACACGCTTCGAGCAGGCGCTCCTGGTCGCCCAGTCAGGCGCCCCGCATGAAGCAGTCCAGCAGCTCCAGCCCGTCCTCGAGGACCAACAGCGGGTTCTGGGCCTCCACTCGCGCACACTCAGTACACGCCACCAACTCGGCAGACTCCTCGCCACGGACCCCTGAAGCGGTAGAGCGCCTCACGCAGGTCATAACCGACCAGGAACGATGGCACGGCCCCGGCCATCCCCGCACGCTGGCCACCCGTCTCGATCACGCCCTCGTCACACGGGCCCTCCACGGGCCGGACGCGGCAACTCCCCTCTTGGCGGCGCTCGAAGAAGACTGCCGCCAGGTACTGGGGGCCGGCCACCCAGTGAGCTTGTTCAGCGGTGAGTCTCGAGGGTGAGGATGGCTTTGACGATTGATGTCATCTGGCTCGGGTTGCAGCGGGCTTTGCGGAGGATCCGCC